>JAUJLZ010000113.1 GCA_030447125.1 Acidimicrobiales bacterium | reverse complement strand
AGTCGGGAAACCTGTCGTGCCAGCTGCATTAATGAATCGGCCAACGCGCGGGGAGAGGCGGTTTGCGTATTGGGCGCCAGGGTGGTTTTTCTTTTCACCAGTGAGACGGGCAACAGCTGATTGCCCTTCACCGCCTGGCCCTGAGAGAGTTGCAGCAAGCGGTCCACGCTGGTTTGCCCCAGCAGGCGAAAATCCTGTTTGATGGTGGTTAACGGCGGGATATAACATGAGCTGTCTTCGGTATCGTCGTATCCCACTACCGAGATGTCCGCACCAACGCGCAGCCCGGACTCGGTAATGGCGCGCATTGCGCCCAGCGCCATCTGATCGTTGGCAACCAGCATCGCAGTGGGAACGATGCCCTCATTCAGCATTTGCATGGTTTGTTGAAAACCGGACATGGCACTCCAGTCGCCTTCCCGTTCCGCTATCGGCTGAATTTGATTGCGAGTGAGATATTTATGCCAGCCAGCCAGACGCAGACGCGCCGAGACAGAACTTAATGGGCCCGCTAACAGCGCGATTTGCTGGTGACCCAATGCGACCAGATGCTCCACGCCCAGTCGCGTACCGTCTTCATGGGAGAAAATAATACTGTTGATGGGTGTCTGGTCAGAGACATCAAGAAATAACGCCGGAACATTAGTGCAGGCAGCTTCCACAGCAATGGCATCCTGGTCATCCAGCGGATAGTTAATGATCAGCCCACTGACGCGTTGCGCGAGAAGATTGTGCACCGCCGCTTTACAGGCTTCGACGCCGCTTCGTTCTACCATCGACACCACCACGCTGGCACCCAGTTGATCGGCGCGAGATTTAATCGCCGCGACAATTTGCGACGGCGCGTGCAGGGCCAGACTGGAGGTGGCAACGCCAATCAGCAACGACTGTTTGCCCGCCAGTTGTTGTGCCACGCGGTTGGGAATGTAATTCAGCTCCGCCATCGCCGCTTCCACTTTTTCCCGCGTTTTCGCAGAAACGTGGCTGGCCTGGTTCACCACGCGGGAAACGGTCTGATAAGAGACACCGGCATACTCTGCGACATCGTATAACGTTACTGGTTTCACATTCACCACCCTGAATTGACTCTCTTCCGGGCGCTATCATGCCATACCGCGAAAGGTTTTGCGCCATTCGATGGTGTCCGGGATCTCGACGCTCTCCCTTATGCGACTCCTGCATTAGGAAGCAGCCCAGTAGTAGGTTGAGGCCGTTGAGCACCGCCGCCGCAAGGAATGGTGCATGCAAGGAGATGGCGCCCAACAGTCCCCCGGCCACGGGGCCTGCCACCATACCCACGCCGAAACAAGCGCTCATGAGCCCGAAGTGGCGAGCCCGATCTTCCCCATCGGTGATGTCGGCGATATAGGCGCCAGCAACCGCACCTGTGGCGCCGGTGATGCCGGCCACGATGCGTCCGGCGTAGAGGATCGAGATCGATCTCGATCCCGCGAAATTAATACGACTCACTATAGGGGAATTGTGAGCGGATAACAATTCCCCTCTAGAAATAATTTTGTTTAACTTTAAGAAGGAGATATACCATGGGCGACCGTGACGATGAGTTCGTGTACTTTCACGCGAAACAGCACAAGAAAAAGGGTTTCACCGTTGGCAGCCTGATCCAAGCGGCCGCATAATGCTTAAGTCGAACAGAAAGTAATCGTATTGTACACGGCCGCATAATCGAAATTAATACGACTCACTATAGGGGAATTGTGAGCGGATAACAATTCCCCATCTTAGTATATTAGTTAAGTATAAGAAGGAGATATACATATGAACAAGAGCCAGCTGTATCCGGACAGCCCGCTGACCGACCAAGATTTCAACCAGCTGGATCAAACCGTTATTGAAGCGGCGCGTCGTCAGCTGGTTGGTCGTCGTTTTATTGAACTGTACGGCCCGCTGGGTCGTGGCATGCAAAGCGTTTTCAACGACATCTTTATGGAGAGCCACGAAGCGAAAATGGACTTCCAGGGTAGCTTTGATACCGAGGTGGAAAGCAGCCGTCGTGTTAACTACACCATTCCGATGCTGTATAAGGACTTCGTGCTGTACTGGCGTGATCTGGAGCAAAGCAAAGCGCTGGACATCCCGATTGATTTCAGCGTTGCGGCGAACGCGGCGCGTGACGTGGCGTTTCTGGAGGATCAGATGATCTTCCACGGTAGCAAGGAATTTGACATTCCGGGTCTGATGAACGTTAAAGGCCGTCTGACCCACCTGATCGGTAACTGGTATGAAAGCGGCAACGCGTTCCAAGATATTGTTGAGGCGCGTAACAAGCTGCTGGAAATGAACCACAACGGTCCGTATGCGCTGGTGCTGAGCCCGGAGCTGTACAGCCTGCTGCACCGTGTGCACAAAGACACCAACGTTCTGGAGATCGAACACGTGCGTGAACTGATTACCGCGGGTGTGTTTCAGAGCCCGGTTCTGAAGGGTAAAAGCGGCGTGATCGTTAACACCGGCCGTAACAACCTGGACCTGGCGATTAGCGAGGATTTCGAAACCGCGTATCTGGGCGAGGAAGGCATGAACCACCCGTTTCGTGTGTACGAGACCGTGGTTCTGCGTATCAAGCGTCCGGCGGCGATCTGCACCCTGATTGATCCGGAGGAATAACTCGAGTCTGGTAAAGAAACCGCTGCTGCGAAATTTGAACGCCAGCACATGGACTCGTCTACTAGCGCAGCTTAATTAACCTAGGCTGCTGCCACCGCTGAGCAATAACTAGCATAACCCCTTGGGGCCTCTAAACGGGTCTTGAGGGGTTTTTTGCTGAAAGGAGGAACTATATCCGGATTGGCGAATGGGACGCGCCCTGTAGCGGCGCATTAAGCGCGGCGGGTGTGGTGGTTACGCGCAGCGTGACCGCTACACTTGCCAGCGCCCTAGCGCCCGCTCCTTTCGCTTTCTTCCCTTCCTTTCTCGCCACGTTCGCCGGCTTTCCCCGTCAAGCTCTAAATCGGGGGCTCCCTTTAGGGTTCCGATTTAGTGCTTTACGGCACCTCGACCCCAAAAAACTTGATTAGGGTGATGGTTCACGTAGTGGGCCATCGCCCTGATAGACGGTTTTTCGCCCTTTGACGTTGGAGTCCACGTTCTTTAATAGTGGACTCTTGTTCCAAACTGGAACAACACTCAACCCTATCTCGGTCTATTCTTTTGATTTATAAGGGATTTTGCCGATTTCGGCCTATTGGTTAAAAAATGAGCTGATTTAACAAAAATTTAACGCGAATTTTAACAAAATATTAACGTTTACAATTTCTGGCGGCACGATGGCATGAGATTATCAAAAAGGATCTTCACCTAGATCCTTTTAAATTAAAAATGAAGTTTTAAATCAATCTAAAGTATATATGAGTAAACTTGGTCTGACAGTTACCAATGCTTAATCAGTGAGGCACCTATCTCAGCGATCTGTCTATTTCGTTCATCCATAGTTGCCTGACTCCCCGTCGTGTAGATAACTACGATACGGGAGGGCTTACCATCTGGCCCCAGTGCTGCAATGATACCGCGAGACCCACGCTCACCGGCTCCAGATTTATCAGCAATAAACCAGCCAGCCGGAAGGGCCGAGCGCAGAAGTGGTCCTGCAACTTTATCCGCCTCCATCCAGTCTATTAATTGTTGCCGGGAAGCTAGAGTAAGTAGTTCGCCAGTTAATAGTTTGCGCAACGTTGTTGCCATTGCTACAGGCATCGTGGTGTCACGCTCGTCGTTTGGTATGGCTTCATTCAGCTCCGGTTCCCAACGATCAAGGCGAGTTACATGATCCCCCATGTTGTGCAAAAAAGCGGTTAGCTCCTTCGGTCCTCCGATCGTTGTCAGAAGTAAGTTGGCCGCAGTGTTATCACTCATGGTTATGGCAGCACTGCATAATTCTCTTACTGTCATGCCATCCGTAAGATGCTTTTCTGTGACTGGTGAGTACTCAACCAAGTCATTCTGAGAATAGTGTATGCGGCGACCGAGTTGCTCTTGCCCGGCGTCAATACGGGATAATACCGCGCCACATAGCAGAACTTTAAAAGTGCTCATCATTGGAAAACGTTCTTCGGGGCGAAAACTCTCAAGGATCTTACCGCTGTTGAGATCCAGTTCGATGTAACCCACTCGTGCACCCAACTGATCTTCAGCATCTTTTACTTTCACCAGCGTTTCTGGGTGAGCAAAAACAGGAAGGCAAAATGCCGCAAAAAAGGGAATAAGGGCGACACGGAAATGTTGAATACTCATACTCTTCCTTTTTCAATCATGATTGAAGCATTTATCAGGGTTATTGTCTCATGAGCGGATACATATTTGAATGTATTTAGAAAAATAAACAAATAGGTCATGACCAAAATCCCTTAACGTGAGTTTTCGTTCCACTGAGCGTCAGACCCCGTAGAAAAGATCAAAGGATCTTCTTGAGATCCTTTTTTTCTGCGCGTAATCTGCTGCTTGCAAACAAAAAAACCACCGCTACCAGCGGTGGTTTGTTTGCCGGATCAAGAGCTACCAACTCTTTTTCCGAAGGTAACTGGCTTCAGCAGAGCGCAGATACCAAATACTGTCCTTCTAGTGTAGCCGTAGTTAGGCCACCACTTCAAGAACTCTGTAGCACCGCCTACATACCTCGCTCTGCTAATCCTGTTACCAGTGGCTGCTGCCAGTGGCGATAAGTCGTGTCTTACCGGGTTGGACTCAAGACGATAGTTACCGGATAAGGCGCAGCGGTCGGGCTGAACGGGGGGTTCGTGCACACAGCCCAGCTTGGAGCGAACGACCTACACCGAACTGAGATACCTACAGCGTGAGCTATGAGAAAGCGCCACGCTTCCCGAAGGGAGAAAGGCGGACAGGTATCCGGTAAGCGGCAGGGTCGGAACAGGAGAGCGCACGAGGGAGCTTCCAGGGGGAAACGCCTGGTATCTTTATAGTCCTGTCGGGTTTCGCCACCTCTGACTTGAGCGTCGATTTTTGTGATGCTCGTCAGGGGGGCGGAGCCTATGGAAAAACGCCAGCAACGCGGCCTTTTTACGGTTCCTGGCCTTTTGCTGGCCTTTTGCTCACATGTTCTTTCCTGCGTTATCCCCTGATTCTGTGGATAACCGTATTACCGCCTTTGAGTGAGCTGATACCGCTCGCCGCAGCCGAACGACCGAGCGCAGCGAGTCAGTGAGCGAGGAAGCGGAAGAGCGCCTGATGCGGTATTTTCTCCTTACGCATCTGTGCGGTATTTCACACCGCAATGGTGCACTCTCAGTACAATCTGCTCTGATGCCGCATAGTTAAGCCAGTATACACTCCGCTATCGCTACGTGACTGGGTCATGGCTGCGCCCCGACACCCGCCAACACCCGCTGACGCGCCCTGACGGGCTTGTCTGCTCCCGGCATCCGCTTACAGACAAGCTGTGACCGTCTCCGGGAGCTGCATGTGTCAGAGGTTTTCACCGTCATCACCGAAACGCGCGAGGCAGCTGCGGTAAAGCTCATCAGCGTGGTCGTGAAGCGATTCACAGATGTCTGCCTGTTCATCCGCGTCCAGCTCGTTGAGTTTCTCCAGAAGCGTTAATGTCTGGCTTCTGATAAAGCGGGCCATGTTAAGGGCGGTTTTTTCCTGTTTGGTCACTGATGCCTCCGTGTAAGGGGGATTTCTGTTCATGGGGGTAATGATACCGATGAAACGAGAGAGGATGCTCACGATACGGGTTACTGATGATGAACATGCCCGGTTACTGGAACGTTGTGAGGGTAAACAACTGGCGGTATGGATGCGGCGGGACCAGAGAAAAATCACTCAGGGTCAATGCCAGCGCTTCGTTAATACAGATGTAGGTGTTCCACAGGGTAGCCAGCAGCATCCTGCGATGCAGATCCGGAACATAATGGTGCAGGGCGCTGACTTCCGCGTTTCCAGACTTTACGAAACACGGAAACCGAAGACCATTCATGTTGTTGCTCAGGTCGCAGACGTTTTGCAGCAGCAGTCGCTTCACGTTCGCTCGCGTATCGGTGATTCATTCTGCTAACCAGTAAGGCAACCCCGCCAGCCTAGCCGGGTCCTCAACGACAGGAGCACGATCATGCTAGTCATGCCCCGCGCCCACCGGAAGGAGCTGACTGGGTTGAAGGCTCTCAAGGGCATCGGTCGAGATCCCGGTGCCTAATGAGTGAGCTAACTTACATTAATTGCGTTGCGCTCACTGCCCGCTTTCCAGTCGGGAAACCTGTCGTGCCAGCTGCATTAATGAATCGGCCAACGCGCGGGGAGGCGTCCGTACCCGCGTACTGTGGGTTGCCCTTCGCGAGCCATCTCAGGTTCTCCAGCAGCCGCT
>JAUJLZ010000112.1:2936-6339 GCA_030447125.1 Acidimicrobiales bacterium | reverse complement strand
CGGGCCACGAGGAGGTGGTGGGGCCAGGGATAGCCCCGGTCGACGGGGCGGGACTCGACGGCGAAGCCCTCCTCGCCCAACCACCGGGCCATGGTCGCCGGCGGGACGAAGTGCAGGCCGACACCTCCGGCGGTGATCCCGAGGACCCGGGTCGACAGGGTCTCTTGGACCTGGTTCCAACGGAACTTCCAGCGGGGGTCAGGCGCCACCTCCTTGATCACGAGCACCCCTTCTGGTCCGAGGCAGGCGGCGCAGCCCACCAGGAGCCGGCGCTGGTCATCCGGGGTCAACAGGTACAACACGTCGGCGATGACGATGGCGTCGGCGGGCTCGGCGGGCACCCAGCCCTGGTCCACGGTGGAGAACGAGACCTCGGCGTCCTCCGGAGCCAGGCGTCCGGCGGCCACCAGGGCGGCGCCGACCTTGTCGTGATCCAGGTCGACGCCGTGGACGTGGCGGGCCGGGCCGGACAGGGCGAGGAACAGCGACAGCAGGCCGTGGCCGCAACCCACCTCGAGGACCCGACCCTGGCGAGGCACCACGGCCTCCACCGTCGGGAACGGGCACGTCAACCAGCGCACGGCCGTGTGCAACCGGACGCTGGGGGGAGAGCCCCGGTACAGCCCGAGGAGGCGACGTCGGTTCAGGAGGGGCTACCGGGACTGGTCAGGTCGGCGTAGGTGCCAAGGGTGAACCCGCCCGCCTCCACTGCCCGGCGGGCCTCGGACGAGGTCAACGCCGCCAGCTCCTCCTCCCAGTGGTAGTCCCAGCGGTAGCGATGGCGATCGGGGTCATCCGGGCCGCCGGGATGGGAGCCAACTTCGGCAGAGGATGCGCCGGTGGCGTTGAGCCGGGCCAAGGCGCCCACCAACGCAGCCCGGTCGAGCGCGCCCGCCTCGTCGAGGCCGGCCGCTGCGGCGGGGAACCGCAGACCCCGGGACCGAGCGTGGACCTCCAGGTTCCGGGCCAAGCGCCGCACGGTGACGCCCACCGGGGAGCGGGCTGCCGAGCGGGTGACCCGAACGCCGGCGTCCAGACGCTCGGCCAGGTCGAGCACCACGCTGCGCACCAGGGGCCACAGGTGGAGGTGCTGGTGGGTGTCGAGGTGGCCGATGGCCAGCCCGGCGCCGGCAACGGCATCGATCTGGGCGACGAACTCCCGCCGGAGGTCATCGGGGTCGACCCGCCCCGCGGCCGCGCGGGGCAGGAACTGGCGCCACGATGGCGCCAGGCGCCCGCCCTTGTCGACCAGGGTGGGCACTTCGGCGGCACTCAGCAGGGGTGGATCCTCCCCCACCGCAGCCAGGTGGACGCCGACGCCGATCGATCCGACGTCGCCCAGCCACCCGGCGGTGGTGGCGAAGGCGGGCGCCAGGGTCAGCACCGAGGTGCTGGTCACGATGCCGTCCCGGTGGGCCTGGAGGATCCCCCGGGATACACCGGCGGTGAGGCCGTAGTCGTCGGCGTTGACGATGAGGAGGCGGCGGCCGCTCACCGCGGGCTCGGATGGGGACGCCGCTTCTCGAGGGGAAGGGGTTCGAGCGCCCGGATGTCGGGGAGCAACTTCGCCATCTCCCTGACGATGCGCAGGATGACCGACGGCGACGACAAGGTGGAGACGCCTCGCGTGCGGGGGAAGAAGTCGACACCGAACTGGATGGTGTGGAACCCGAGGCGCTTGGCCCTGGCCAGGAGCTCGGCGTCGATGAACGAGCCCTCGCTGCGCAGCTCGACGTGGTCGAGCACCTCGCGGCGCACGAGCTTGAAGGCGAAGTTGACGTCGCGCACCGACAGCCCGAGCAGGGAGCGGGCCAGGAGGTTGTAGACGAAGGAGTACAGCGCCCGGCGCCAGCCCTCGCCGGTGCGGTCGAACCGGTAGGCGCTGACGATGTCGGCGTCGTAGACCCGTAACAGGCGCACGGCCTTGGCCAGGTCGGCCAGGTCGAAGGGCATGTCGGCGTCGGTGTAGAGCACGAGGCTGCCGTCCGCTTCGGCCAGGCCGGTCTTGACGCTTCCGCCCAGCTTGCGGTTCACGCGGTGGTGGACCACCCGCACGCGGTGGTCCTCGTGGGCCAGCTTGTCGGCCAGGGCGCCGGTGGTGTCGGTCGAGGCGTCATCAACGATGAGGATGTCGTAGGAGCCGATCTCGCCACTGGCGACGAGCTCGGCCCCGATCTCGTGGGCGGCGGCCACGGTGCGGGCCAAGGTCAGCTCCTCGTTCCACATGGGGAAGAAGAGCGTCAGACGCTCGAAGTTGACGTTGCCGGGCGGGGCCATCAGGTCAGGTAGTAGCCGCGGGCCGAGAAGGAGGTGAGCAGGACGAGGCCGGCGGCGCTGGCGCTCACCATCGCCACCCGGACCCGAGGTCGGCCCTCGAGGAGATCACCGGCCACGGCGAAGAGCGGGAAGGCGGCCAGGAGGTAGCGACCCATGCCCTGGAAGTCCTTGGTGGAGATGGCGGGCAGGGCCACGATGGCCAGGGAGAACGCAGCGTAGCCCCACCCCAAGCGGCGCACCACGAAGGGGACCAGGAGGAGCGCCCCCAAGGTGAACAGGGCCTGGACGAGGAGTCGGAGGGCCACCGCATCCTGCCCGTTGACCAGCTCAGCGAGGAAGGAGACCTTGAGCCAGGTGCGGGGACCGGCCTCTTGGTCCCAGCCGGGGGCGGCCTGGACAGCGGCGAAGGCCAGGGGGTTCCCGAAGCGCAGGGCCAGGTAGGTGCAGTACGCAGCGAGTCCGCCGAGTGAGACCAAGACGCCGAGGTCGGCGGCCCGCAGACGGTCGAGCTGGACGCGGATCGGGAGTCGCAGTCGGGCGAGGGCACCCTCGGGCATGCGCAGCGCCCCCCGTCGCTCCAGCGCCCGCACCACCAGACCGAAGGCGACGGCCAGGCCGACGGGGCGGGCGGCGGTGGCCAGCACCCCCACCAACCCGGCCAACCACGGGTGGTCGTCGTCGAGCAGGGTGAACGATCCCAGCACGGCGGCGACGAACAGGGCGTCGGCGTAGATGCTCAAGTGGAAGAACCAGGCGTAGGGGAAGACCACCAACAGCACCACCGCGGTGGTAGCGGCCCTGGGTGCCAACCGTCGGCGACACCAGCGCCAGAAGAGCACGGCCACCGCCAGGCCGCACAGCCACGTGACGAGCATGCCGGCGACGAAGGCGTCGCCGAACATGATGTCGTCGACGACCCGCAGCGTCAGGGGGTAGGCGGGAAAGAAGGCCACCGACGACTGGCTCCCCGGGATGTAGAAGTAGCCGTCGTTGGCGATGGCCAGATACCAACCTGCGTCCCAGCGGACCCAGCCCTCGAGCCAGGGACCGCCGGGGATGTCCGGGTTGGGACTGCCGGCCCCGGGGGCCCGGGGAAGGTAGACCCCACTCAGCCACACGACCAGGA
>JAUJLZ010000112.1:0-2836 GCA_030447125.1 Acidimicrobiales bacterium | reverse complement strand
GCCCTCCCACCCGGGGGCAGGTACCGTCCGGGCATGCCTGAACGCCTCGTGCTGTGGGACATCGATGGGACCCTGGTGCGGGCGGGCAACGTGGCCAAGGACGTCTTCGCCCTGGCCGTGGAGCACGCCGTGGGCCGACACCCGGGCGAGCACGGCGTGGTCATGGGGGGCAAGACCGACCCGCAGATCGCCCTGGAGATCCTGGCCGGCATGGGCCTGGACGCCGGCCTGGACGAGCACCACCTCCCGCTGGTGGTCGGCCGCCTGGAGGCGGAGCTGGCGGCCGCCGTCGACCTCATCCGGGAGCGGGGACATGTGCTGCCGGGCGTGCCCGAGATCCTGGCCGCCCTCGACGGTGTGCCCGAGGTGGCCCAGTCGGTCCTCACCGGCAACACCGCGGTCAACGCCGCCACCAAGTTGGCCGCCTTCGGACTCGACCACTGGCTCGACGTGGAGATCGGCGCCTTTGGCAGCGACGACCGGGAGCGCCGGGCCCTGGTCCCGGTGGCGCTGGGGCGGGCAGGCGAGCGCCGGGGCTGGACGCTGGCGCCGGGCGACGTCTGGGTGGTGGGGGACACGCCCAACGACTTGGCCTGCGCCCGGGCCGGAGGCGCCCGCTGCGCCCTGGTGGGCACCGGCCACACCCCCATCGAGGAGCTCGAGCGTCTGAACCCCGACGCTGTGCTGGAGGACCTGTCCGACACCGAGGCGGTGGTGAAGCTCCTCCGCTCGTAGTCCGCCGATGCGAGCCACGGGAGGGGGGGGATCAGTCGGCGTCGTTCCGGCTTCGTTCCCAGCGGAGGTAGGCCTCCATGAAGTCGTTGAGGTCCCCGTCGAGCACGGCGGCCACGTTGCCGGTCTCCTCCCCGGTGCGCAGGTCCTTGACCAGCTGGTAGGGGTGCAGCACGTAGGAGCGGATCTGGTTGCCCATGGCGGCCTGGGACGACGAACCGGAGATGGCCTCCAGCTCCCGCTCGTGCTCAACCCGCTGGTGGTCGGCCAGCTTGGCCCCGAGGATCTGCATGGCCCGGGCCTTGTTCTGGTGTTGGCTGCGCTGGTTCTGGCACGAGGTGATGATCCCGGTGGGCAGGTGGGTGATGCGCACGGCCGAGTCGGTGACGTTGACGTGCTGGCCCCCCGCACCCGACGACCGGTAGGTGTCGATGCGCAGGTCCTTCTCGTCGATGTCCACCTCCGAGGAGGTGTCCTCCAGGAACGGGGTCACGTCGACCGAGGCGAAGCTGGTCTGGCGCCGGGAGGCGGCGTCGAAGGGCGACATGCGCACCAGGCGGTGCACCCCCTGCTCGCCCCGCATGAGGCCGTAGGCGTAGCGGCCCTTCACGATGAACGTGGCCGACAACAGGCCTGCCTCTTTGCCCGGCGAGGCCTCGTCGACCTCGGTGCTCAGCCCCCGAGACTCGGCCCAACGCTGGTACATGAGCACCAGCATCTCGGCCCAGTCCTGGGCGTCGGTGCCCCCCTCACCGGCGTGCACCTCGCAGATGGCGTCGCGCTCGTCGTGCTCGCCCCCGAAGAGCGAGCGCAGCTCCAGCTCGTCGAGCCTGCGCCCCAGGTCCTCCATGGTGGCCGCCACCTCGGCCTCCACCGACTCGTCGTTCTCCTCCCGCGCCAACTGACCGAGGGTCCCGGCGTCCTCCAGGTCGCCGGCCAGCCGGTCGTACACCTCCACGTCACGGCGCAGGTGCTCGAGCTCGGTGGTCACCTGACGGGCCTTGCCGGGGTCGTCCCAGAGGTCGGGACGGCTGACCTCGGTCTCCAGCTCGGCGGCACGTCCTCGTCCGGCCTCGATGTTCAGATAGGCCTCGGCCTCGGCCACCCGCTTGGCCAACAGTGCCAACTCATCAGAGAAGTCACGCACGAGCAGCCCTCATGCGGTCGTCGGCCATGCCAGTCGCCGAAGGCGACCCCCCTGGCTGACGGCCCAAGCGAGCGAAGCGAGCCAGAAGGTGTTCAGCGCTCCGGCCGGCCGGCTTTGCCGGTCGGTCGGAGCACGACCAAGCTCGGCCGAACGGAGTGCAGCGAAGCGGAACGAGCGAGGCCGAAGTCTCACCGGCCGTGGCAGTGCTTGAACTTCTTGCCGCTCCCGCAGTGGCAGGGCTCGTTGCGGCCCAGCTTCTCCTCGGCCGAGCGGACCACCGGCGCCATGATCTCGGGCTCCACCGGCTCGGGCGGGGCCTGGCCCTGGGCCTGGGCCTCGGCCACCGCCGCGGCCTGGATGCCCTTGGTGCCCTGCGAGGGGTCCTCGGGGGCGGAGTACTCGACGTTGCGCACCTCCACGGCCTCGGGCGGGGGCTGGCGCACCACCTGGAGGTGCATGACGTACTTCACGAAGTCCTCGGCGATGGCGTCGACCATGGCCGAGAACATGCCGAAGCCCTCGCGCTGCCACTCCACCAGGGGATCCTTTTGGCCCATGGCCCGCAGGTGGATGCCCTCTTGGAGGTAGTCCATCTCGTAGAGGTGCTCCCGCCAGCGGGTGTCGATCACCCGCAGCATGACCTGGCGCTCCACCTGGCGCATGGTCTCGGCCCCGAACTCGCTCTCGCGCTCCTCGTAGTGGGCCATCCCCTCGGCCACCACCGACTCGATGATCTCGTCGACCACCTCCGTGCGGCTGAGATCCTCGGGGGTGAACTTGGTCGGGTAGTACTCGTTGAGCTGGGCCACCAATCCCTCGAGGTCCCACTCCTCGGGGTCCTGGGACAGACAGGCCGTGCGCACCGCACCCTCGAGGGCGCTGCGCAGGCTGGCCACGGCCTCGTCGCGCAGGTCGTGGCCCTCGAGGATCTGGTTGCGGCGCCGGTAGATCACCTTG
>JAUJLZ010000111.1:5043-6383 GCA_030447125.1 Acidimicrobiales bacterium | reverse complement strand
GTGTCGACCACCTCAAGCCAGACCTCGCCGAACCGGCGGTCGACACCGGCCCGGATAGCCAGCCCAGCGACGCTCGCGTTCAGCACCTCGCTCTCCATCCCGGCATGACCCGACGCCGCATCGGCCAGCCGACCGAGGAGTCGCTGGCCGGCCTCGGCGCGCTTGCCGTGGCGAACGCCCTCGATCGTCATCGAGAACCGTTCGCCCCGCGTGTCCGTCCGGGCCGCTATGGCCGCCTCCAGCCTTCTGATCTGCTGTCCGGCAGAATCACCACGTCGCCCGGCTGTATCCAGTGCCCGGCGAAGGCGGTGCTGGTCATCGAGGTGAGCTCGGCGCAGGCGGCCGAGCTTGGCGACGTCCGCGTCGACCGACGCCTTCTCGAGGATCATCGGGTTTCCGGTGGCCAGCGCCTTCACCTCGGCGTAGGAGAGGGCCTGGTCGCCGATGTCGTCGACATCCCTGTCGACCGCCCGGCCGGTGGCCACCTGGTTGATGAACGCCGCCTTGCGCTCGACGGTCTGCCACATGTAGACGTCGAAGCTGCCCTCCGTCGCATACCGCATGATCGACACCTGAGCGTTTTGGTTTCCCTGGCGGACGATGCGACCTTCGCGCTGCTCGATGTCGGCTGGGCGCCACGGACAGTCGAGGTGGTGCAGGGCGATGGCCCTGGCCTGGACATTGGTCCCGATCCCCATCTTGTCGGTCGAGCCGACGAGCACGGCCACCCTGCCGTCGCGGCAGGCGGCGAACAGCTTGGCCTTGGCCTCGTCGGTGCTCGCCTCGTGGACGAACCGGACCTTGTCGCCAGGCACCCCGTGATGGGCCAGCAATCCCCGCAGCTCGTCGTAGGCGTTCCAACCGCGGCCCGAGGGGGTGGACGCGTCGCAGAAGACCAACTGGAGGGCACCAGGCCGGTGGTGCGCCTCGCTGCTGTCATCGAGGAAGGGCAGTTCACGGGAAGCCCGGTAGATGCCGGCGATCCGCTCGGCAGCGACGGCGAGCTTCCCGCCGCCGGGATCCGGGCGCTCACCGACCAGACGGAGGTCGAGGGCCGCCCGCCGGCCGTCGCCGGTGATCTTCAGCATGTTGTCCTCGGCCGGAATGACCGCCCGGCTCCGAACCCGCTCGGCCCGGGCGGCCAGCTCGGCGACGTAGGCACGGAGGGTGTCGCTAGCGGGCACCACCACCGTCTCCGGGCGCCCGTCCGCCAGCACCGGCACGGGGAGCCGCAGGTCCTCAGGCGTGCGGACGTCGGCCACCTGTCGGTACAGCGTCAGCAGCTCGGGGATGTTCTGGAAGCGGGCGAAGCGGGTCTTCATCCGATAGCTGGCCCCGTC
>JAUJLZ010000111.1:0-4943 GCA_030447125.1 Acidimicrobiales bacterium | reverse complement strand
CGGGGATGTTCTGGAAGCGGGCGAAGCGGGTCTTCATCCGATAGCTGGCCCCGTCGGGTGCCAGTTCCAGTGCCGTCACGGTCCG
The DNA here is from genome assembly GCA_030447125.1 of Acidimicrobiales bacterium. Next base: position 4,858 of record JAUJLZ010000111.1, on the reverse strand, counting down.
GCCGAACGTGGCCGCCCAGGAGTCGAACGGCTCGAGGTCGACCTCGGCCAGAACGTCGGGCTGAAGGTAGGACTGCATGGTCCACAGCTCGGCGATCGAGTTCGCAACCGGCGTCGCGGTGGCGAAAGTCACCACCCGCTGTCCCTTGGAACGCCGCAGCGCCCACAGCTTGGCGTCGAGGTCCTGGGCCCGCTGCGAGCCGGGGGTGCCCATGCCGTCGATGGCCGAGTCCACCCGGCGGTTCTTGAACAGGTGGGCTTCGTCGACGAAGAGGTAGTCGACGCCGGTCTCCTCGAAGCGCACGCCGTCGTCCTTGGACTCGGCCGACAGCAACCGCTGGTAGGTCTCCTCCAGCTGGGCGATGCGGCGCTCCAGGCGCTTGACGCTCAGGCCCTTGCCGGTGCGGGACTGGCCGAGGGCCAGCCGGCAGCGCTCGAGCTCCTGGCCCAGGTATGCCGCCCGCAGATGGGAGCCCAGGGGGATGCGACCGAAGCCCGCCTGGGTGAAGATGACGGCGTCCCAGTCGCCGGTGGCGCAGCGAGCCACGAACTCCTTGCGCCGCTCCTTGGACAGTCGGTCCCGGTCGGCGACGAGGATCCGAGCCGTCGGGTACAGCTGGAGCCACTCCCGGGTGAACTGGTCGAGCATGTGGTTGGGCACCACCACCGCCGGCTTGGCGGCCAGGCCCAGGCGGCGCAGCTCCATGGCCGCCATGACCATGGTGGCGGTCTTGCCGGCGCCCACGGCGTGGGCCAGCAACGCCCGGCCGTCGGTGAGAATGCGGGCCACCGCGTCGCGCTGGTGGGGATGCGGGGTGAAGTTCTCGGCCAGCCCGGGGAGGCTCAGGTGCGCCCCGTCATGGGAGGGGACGACCACGCTGCAGAACAGCTCGTTGTAGCGCTGGGCTAGCCGAGCCGCCCGGGCTGGCTCCTCCCAGACCCAGGCGGCGAAGCGGGCCGCAAGGGCGTCCTGCTTGTCCCGGGCCGCGATCGTCTCGGCGTCGTTGCGGACCCGCCGGCCGTCCTCGGTCTCGTCGGTCACCGTGTGCAGGCGCTGGTTCAGACTGGCGTCCAGCAGGGTGACCGCATCGGCCCGGGCCGTTCCCCACTCGGAGCTGAGGCTCACCGAGGCCCGCCGACCGGCTCGCAGGGCCACGCTCCACCGGCCCAGGGCCTGGATCCGCTCGACCTCCACCTCGGCGCCGAGCACCTCGGTGCAGAACGCCTCCACGTCGGAAGGCGGGATCCAGGGGGCGCCGAGCCCGGCGGTGATCTCGCTCGGCTCGAGCTGACGGGGCAGCACCGCCGCCAGGGCGGCGACGTTGGCGTCCCACCGGGGATCGGACCGAGCCGCCTCCCGAGCCTGGTCGAGCTTTGCCCGGACGTTGCCCGACAGGTACCGGCTGGCCGGCAAAAGCTGGCCTGACGCCGGGTCCTCCCAGGCGAGGTCACCGAGCTCGGACCGGGCCGCCTCGGCGTCGGTCCCCAGCAACTCGGCGATGCGAGGCAGATGAAGTGCTCCTTCTTCGTCCAGGCACACCGCCATCGCCTCGGCGGCGCTGTCAACCCCGAGGCGCTGGACGGGCGGCGAGATGATCCGCTGGGTGAAGATCGCCGACGTCCGAGCCACCTGGGTCTCCTCGTCGAAGACCTCCAGAGCGGCCACCAGCGGCCAGTCGGGGTCGTCGCGGAACCCGCCCATCCGGGGCCGGATCCGCCGCATCACCTCCTCGCCCGTCTCGGGGTCGACCCGCCCGGTGCGGGCGGTTCGGAAGCGGTTGAGCGGGCCGTGCACCCGCCGGTAGGCGCGGTAGGCCTCGGACAGCTCCGCCTGCAGGCCGGCCAGCTCAGGCTCGTACGCGCCGGCCACCTGGGCGGCCAGGACGGCGCGCGCCGAATCCCGCAGCCGCACCAGGCGCCGAAGCTCCGGCGCCTCCGACGCGTAGCGCGGCCGGTACGGACGCAGCTGGCCTACCTCCAGACGGGCCAGGCCGCCGCCGGTGACGACGAAACTGCCCTCCTGGGCGAAGCGCAGCCGCACCTCGTCGTCCGCTGGATGGACGAGCGGGGCTGGAGCCAGGGACGGCGACGACGACGGTGGCGCGTAGCCAAGGCCATGGGTAGCGGCGTCGGCCACCAAGCGGTCGAGTGCCCCCGCCAGCGCCGGCGCCAGGGGTCCGGTGGCCTCGACGGTCAGCTCTCGATCCCGGTACATGCCCCGGTCGACCGCCAGCGTGCCCAGCACGAAGCCCGGGTTGGCGGCGAGGTGCTCGTTGACGAACAGCTCCTCGGCGTCGCCGTCTACCGGTGCCGGCACCGTGGTCGCCCAGCGCGGCCCGGCGGGCTCGGCGCCGTCGGGGCGACGACGCAGGACCACCAGGTCGCAGACCACGTCGGTGCCCGAGGACTCGGCGAAGGCTCGGGCCGGGAAGCGCACGGCGCCGACCAGGTCGGCCAGCGCCTGCATCTCCCGGCGGGCGGCCGGGTTGCGGGCGTCGAGGGTGTAGCGCGAGGTGAGCACCGCCACCAGCCCGCCGGGGCGGGTGAGGTGAAGGCTCTTGACGATGAAGTAGTTGTGCAGGCCGAGCCGGGACCTGTTGTAGCGGGGGTCGTGCGGGGTGACCTTGGCGAAGGGGACGTTGCCGATGACCAGGTCGAAGCTGCCCTCGGGCGACGCGAAGGCCTCGAAGCGGCCTTGGTGGACCTCGGCCCGTGCTCCGTAGAGGTGGCGGGCCACGGCTGCGGTGGTGCGGTCGGCCTCCACGCCGACGAGCTCGCAGCCCTCGGGGGCGAAGCCGAGAAAGTTGCCCGACCCGCACCCCGGCTCCAGCACCCGGCCTCCGCAGAAGCCGAGCCGCCCCACCAGCTCCCAGATGGCGGCGACAACCTCGGCGGAGGTGTAGTGGGCGTTCAGGGTCGTCCGCCGGGCCTCCGCCCAGGCGTCGTCGTCGCCCAGGAGGCGCCGGGCGGTGGCCCGGTGGCCGGCGTAGCGGTCGTCGGCCTCGTCGAAGACCTGGGGCAGGCTGCCCCAGCCCGACCACCGGGCCAGCACGGCCTGTTCGTCGGGTGCCGCCGCCCGGCCCTCGTCGCCGAGGCGGTCGAGGACCTCGAGGACGGCGAGGTTGGCGGCCAGCTTGGCTGCCTTGCCCGGCGGGGCCAGGTCGGCCTGGCCGACCGGCCGGAAGGCTACGGCCGGGGCGGTGCCTCCGTTTGCAGGTCGGTCCAGGTCCGGTCCAGGGAGGCCAGGGTCCGGGAGGTCGTCGCCAGCCAGGAGCGGTAGGCGAGGATCTCGCCGTCCTCCGGCTCGGTCGTCGGCTCCGGCTCGATCCACACCAACTCGGCCAGGGCCACCTCCTCGGCCTGCCGACGAGCCTGGTAGCTGCGCCGGCGGTAGTCCTCGAGGCTCTCCTCCGCCCGGGGCGAGCCGAGCAGCCGGTCCCGCAGCGTCGTGACCTGGTTCTCGACCTCCTCGCCCAGGCTGGTGAAGTGGGCGAGGGGGTCGGCCATCGCCGCGAAGGCCTTCGGCCGGTGCTGGCGGGTGTGGTCGTAGGCCAGGCGTCCGTAGCGGTTCATATGCAGCGACCTCCCCGGGCAGCGGTGGCCCGGCGTCAGGTTCTGGAAGCGAGTCAAACAGCGACAGCTGCGCCGCCGGGGCCGCGCTCCGATCCCGGGGCACACGCTACTCCCCGGTGTCTGCGCTGACCGGTGATGCCTGGCTGCTGACAACCGCCAGGTGTCGGTAGCGCACGCTTTCGTCGAAGAGGAGCCCCCCCGTCGCCAAAGCGATCACCCTCACGTCGGCGTGAATGCCCCGAGCCGAAGGCACGTCGACGAAGACCGCCACCTCGCCCAGCAGCAGGTACAGCTCGTTGCCGACCGCGCCGGTCCGCACGCCGATCTCCCGGCTACCCCTAGGGATGGCGACGGCGTGGGCGAACATGGCCGTGCGGCGCAGGTCGTTGACCCCGACCGTGCCGGCGTCCAGATCGATCAGCAGGAGCGGCCAGCCGTCCAGGCCCACCTCGAGTCGGGCCGATCCGGCGTCGGCCACGCTGAGGCCGACCTGTGCCAGCAGTGGCACCTGGGGCGACGGCACCGTTCAGGCGATCCGGGGCACGTCGGGCGCCGAGCGCACCTGGTCCAGCCGCCGGCGGGCCAGGGCGCTGCGGTCCCGGGTCCACATCTGGTTGGCGCCGTCGCTCAGACGGTGCTTCCAGCCGGTGGCCCGCAGGCCGCCTTCGACGGCGGCCGACGCCGCACCGCGCAGGAACACCACGTCGTGACGGCGGGGGTCGTAGACGACCTCCATGGCCTTCCCGTCCCAGATACCGGCGGGCTCGGCCTGCCCGCCGGGCGGGCAGAGTGCCGCCGGCTCGCCCTCGGGAGGGGCCGGTCGCAGGTAGGGCTCGTTCATGCGGCGCTGGCCTCCTGGTTCGAAGCACCACGAGTGGAGCGCCGGCCCGGGTCCAGCTCAGCCCGGGGCGCCAGCCGCCGGTCGGCCCACCACGGCAGCGTCCGGACGTGGGCGGGCGGGAGGGTCCCGTGGATGAGCAGGGCGTCGCCGGGAGGCATCTGGCGGGCCATGTGGGGCGGGACCAGAGGCTCGCGGCTGGTTGACAGCTGCAGCGAGCTGCGGGCGTCGGCGGCCTGGGACCGGCTGCGGGTCTCCACCTCCACGTCGCCGAGGACCTGGGCGATGTAGCGGAACGCGGCGGGGTCGGACAGCCCGGTGTAGAAGAGCTTGGACAGGTGGTTGGTGAGGATCGTGTCGGCTTGGCGGCGGTAGGCCTCCTCGATCTGGGCGATCGACTGCCAGATCGTCACCAGCAGCACGCCCAGGCCAGCCAGGGTCGAGGCGT
>JAUJLZ010000110.1 GCA_030447125.1 Acidimicrobiales bacterium | reverse complement strand
TTGTGTAGATGTTCGAGCGGCTCGGCGTGGCGCTGGCCCAGGTCCAGGTGAGCCCTGATGCCGGGGGCATGCCCGGTTCTGAGCTGATCCAACAGCTCCTGAACTGGCTGTCCCAGCTGGCCCTGTGGGGCTCGCTGGCCTCCATCCTGGCCGGCGCCGGCCTCTACGGCATCGCCCAGAACTCGGGCAACTACGCCGGCGCCTACAAGGGCAAGACGCTGGCCGTGGCCGGGGTGGTGGGGGCCTGTCTGGCCGGCATCGCCCCCACCGCGGTCAACCTGTTGTTCTCCGCCGCGGGTGGCTGACGTGGGTATCTCCTCCACCAGCTCGCCTCGGTGGCTGATCGCCCTCGCCGCCACCGCCTTTCTGGCCGGCGGTGCCGTCCGGTCCGTGGTCGACACTTCTGCCGCCGCCCCTGGTCCCAGCCAGGGACCGGGCCCGAATGCGCCGACGGCGGCCGCGCCCTCCGGTCCCGGGCCCAGCGCGATCGAAGCCGGCGTGCCCGTGGGCTACGCCCGCAGTGAGGCCGGCGCCCAGGCCGCCGCCGAGGGCTACCTGCGCACGGGACAGCTCATGGTCGGCGCCAGCCCGGCCGAGGTCCGGGCCGCCACGCAGGCCATGGCCGCCAAGGGCGCGGCCGAGGGCCAGCTGCGCGACCTGTCCGGGCGCCTGGCCGTGCTCCGGCGCAGCCTGGAGGGGGCATCAGGACCCGTCACCTACCACCAAGCCGTGTTGGCCACCCGAATCGACGCCTACAGCGACTCCCGGGCCCGAGTGTCCCTGTGGCACGTGGGGGTCCTCTCCGCCCCCGGGGTGGCGCCCCCCCAAGCCGGGTGGGCCACGACGAGCTTCGAGTTGGTGTGGGAGGACGGCGACTGGAAGATCTGGTCCGAGACACGCCTGCCCGGCCCTGCCCCCATGCTCAACGACGAGTCGGCCCCGGCCAGCGCCGAGCAGCTCGAGGCCGCCCTCTCCGGCTTCACCTCGCCTCGATGACGCCGGCCGTGGTGCTCGGCGACATCCCCAGCCAGGGGATCGTTCGCAACGTGTTGAGCGACGCCAGCGGGTGGGCCTGGGACAAGGTGGCCGGCGGCATCGCCGAGTGGGTGCTCGGGGCCGTGGGCTACTTCGTCGAGGGCGTGGTGGCCTTCCTCACCACCTCCTCCAGCCCCGATGTCGCCTCGGTGTGGTTCTCGGGCCCCGAGTCGCCCTACGCCGCGGTGCGAAGCGTGGCCGGCGTGATGCTGGTCGGCTTCGCCCTGGTGGGCCTCATCCAGGGCGTGGTGCGGGGCGACGTGGGGGCCATGGTGGGCCGCATCGCCGGAGGACTTCCCGCCGCGGTGTTGGCCATGGTGGCCACCACCGCGGTGGTGGCCAAGCTGGTGGCGCTGACCGACGCCCTGGCCGCCGCGGTGTTGGACCCGGCGGGAAGTGCGGGCATGGAGTTCCTCTCGGGCTTTGGGGCCGCGGCAGTGACGGGCACCGGCGGCTTCGCCGTGGTCGTCATCGGGCTGCTGGCCGTGGTCGCCGGCCTGGCGCTTTGGGCCGAGCTGTTGGTCCGCTCGGCGCTGATCTACTTGCTGGTGGCGCTCAGCCCCTTGGCCTTTGCGGCCACGCTGTGGCCGGCTGCTCGGGGGCTGTGCCGGCGCCTGGTCGAGCTGTTGTTGGCCGTGGTCGTCTCCAAGTTCGTGATCTGCGTGGCCGTGGCCGTGGGGGTGGCCTCGCTCGGGGGGGCGGGCAGCGCGGCGGGGCCTGACGCCGGGGTGGGGGAGTCGGCGGCGGTAGGGCTCGCCACCCTGGTCGTGGGCACCGTCATCTTGTGCCTGTCGGCCTTTGCCCCCTTCGTGGTGCTCAAGCTCCTTCCTTTGGCCGAGGCCGCCGTGGTCGCCCAGGGCGTGTCTCGCTCACCGGTGCGGGCCGCCCAGGGCGCCGCCCGCAGCGTCTATGCGGTGGATTCGCTGTCCCGCATCGCCGGGGGCCGGGGCGGGAGAGCCAGCTCGGGCGATTCGGGGGGCGGGCCCGGCGGCGTGCCGGGACCCGGTCTCTCCCGGCACTCCGCTCCGGCGGGTGGGGGAGGGGCCAAGCCCGCAGCCGGTGGTGCTGGCGCGGCCGGAGGCGGGGCCGGCGCGGCTGTGTCGGTCGGGGTGGCCGCCGACCAAGCCGGGGCACGTCGCATGGCCCGATCGGCGTCCTCGGCCAGCGGCGCTGGCGGCGAGGCGTCCTCGCCATCCGAGCCGTCGAGGTCGTCGTCTCCGAACGGCCCCGACCGCTCGGCAGGCAAGCGAGGAGTCGCCCCCCGTCCCGAGCACCGGGGTGACTGCGACGGGAGGGGCACGTGAGCGAGACCGCCGAGGTGCGCACCTATCGCTTCGCCCCCCGGGACCGCGCCGGCTGGCTGCTCGGCCTGGCCGGCGTGCAGTGCCTGTTGGTGGCCGCCGGACTGCTGGCGTCGGGCATGTTGTTGTCGGCGGGGGCTGCCGGCGTGTTGGTCCCCGTCCCGGTGGCGCTGGGACTGCTGGGGGCCTTTGCCGGCTGGGACCGCCAACCCCTGCATGAGCTGCTCCCCGTCGCCCTGGCCTGGGTGGCCCGCAGCGACGAGCGAAGCTTCCACGCCACCCTGGCCCCCGCCGTGGCCGGCCGAGCGGCCCAGCCCAGCCTGCCCGCCTGGTTCGGCCCGCTGCGCCTGGTGGACCTGGACGCCACCGCCGAGGCACCCCAGGGCCTGGGCGTGGTGGTGGACACCCAGGCCCGCACCTACACCGGGGTGCTGCGAGTGGCCGGTCGGGAGTTCGCCCTGTTGGACCGGGTCGAACAGGAGCGCCTGTTGCACACCTGGGGCGATGCTCTCGGGGCGTTCTGTGCCGAGCGGGGACCGGTGGTGCGGGTGGTGGCCAGCGAGTGGTCGGCCCCGGCCGGAGCCGAGGAGCACCTCTCCTACCTGGCCGAGCACCAGGCCGGCGCCGACGACGAGCCACCAGTGGCCGCCTACCGGGAGCTGCTGGGCCAGGCCGGGCCCCTGGCCACCGGCCACGAGGTGCTGTTGAGCGTCACCGTGGCCGCGCAGAGGCTGCGCTCGGCCGGAGGCGGCGGCGGCCTCGACGCCGCCGCGGCCAAGATCCTCACCGACCAGCTCCGCTTGCTGGCCGGCCGCCTGGAGGCGGCCGGGCTTGCGGCCGAGGCCCCGCTGAGCGCCAACCAGATCGCCCGTGCCCTGCGCCTGCGCTGCGATCCCAGCACCCGGGCCCGCCTGGCCCAGCTCTCGGCAACGCTGAGCGACGCGGTGGGCGCGTTGAGCACGCACAACGCCGGCCCAGTGTCCGCCCAGGCCGCCTGGGGCCACGTGCGGGTGGACAAGGCCTTCCATGCCTCGTACTGGGTGGCGGAGTGGCCCCGGCTGGAGGTGGGCCCCAACTGGATGGAGCCGATGCTGCTCCACGCCGGCGCCACCCGCACCTTTGCCCTGGTGGTCGAGCCCGTGGCCCCGAGCGCCAGCCAGCGCCAGATCGACCGCGACGCCACCCGGCTGGCCTCGGACGAAGAGCAGCGCAGCCGGGGGGGCTGGCGGGTGGGGGCGCGCCACCACCGGGCCCAGGCCGCGGTGGCCGAGCGCGAGGCCGAGTTGGTGGCGGGCTACCCCGAGGTGGGCTTCACCGGCCTGCTCACCGTCACCGCCCCCAGCCCCCAAGCCCTCGACCACGCCTGTGGCGAGTATGAGCAGGTGGCAGCCCAGGCGGGCCTGGAGCTGCGCCGTCTGGACGGCCGCCACCACCTGGCCCTGGCCGCCACCCTGCCCCTCGGCCGTCCGGTGGCCAACCCCCACCTGGCATGAGGAGGCGTGCTGGGGTCCTGCGCCTGCCCAAACACCGGGCCACCACCGCCCAGGTGTGCTCCGCCTACCCCTTCCAGGCCGAGGCGGGCCTCGGTCCCCGCGGCGTCTACCTCGGCACCGACGTGCTCTCCGGCGGCGGGGGCTTCGCCTATGACCCCTTTGCCGCCTACACCGCCGGGCTGGTCACCAACCCCAACATGTTGGTGGCCGGCGAGCCCGGCACGGGCAAGTCCGCCGCGGTCAAGTGCCTGCTCTATCGCAGCGTGGGGGTGTTCGGCCGCTGGGCCGCCATCGCCGATCCCAAGGGCGAGTACGGCGCCCTGGCCGAGGCGCTGGGGCTGTCGGTGATCAAGCTCCATCCCGGGGGGACCGCTCGCATCAATCCTCTCGACGCCGGGCCGGCCAGCGCCCTGGAGGGCCCCGACGAGCGGGCCCGGCGCCAGGCCACCATGGTGGCCGCCCTGTTGGGCTCGGTGCTGCGCCGGGACCTGAGCCCGGTGGAGGACGCCGCGCTGGGCTGGGCCGTGGCCCACCTGGCCCGGGGCCGCGGTCCCGCTCCCACCCTGGCCGACGTGGCCGGCCTGTTGGCCGAGCCCACGGCTGAGATGGCCACTCGGGCCCGGGCCACCCCCGAGGCCCTCAGCCGCAGCGTGGAGGCGGCCACCTACGCGCTGGGCAAGCTGTTGGACCGCTCCCTGCGGGGGATGTTCGACGGGCCCACCACGGTGTCAGTGGACTGGGACGGCCCCGGCCTGGTGTTGGACCTCTCGGCCGTGCACCACGACCCCGAGGCCCTCACCGTGGTCATGGTGGCGGCCACCGCCTGGCTGCAGGCGGTGTTGTCCTGTCCGGGGCGAGCCCGCATCCAGGTGCTGGACGAAGCCTGGAGCCTGCTCGCCTCCGAGCGCACCGCCCGCTACCTCCAGGCCTGCTGGAAGCTGGGCCGGGCTTGGGGCGTGGCCAACCTGGCCGTGGTGCACCGGCTCTCGGACCTGCGCGCCCAGGCCGACGACGGCAGCGCCACGGCCAAGGTGGCCGCCGGCCTGCTGGCCGACACCCAGACCCGGGTGCTGTTCCGCCAGTCCGCCGACCAGGTCCCCGACGCCCGGCGCCTGCTCGGCCTCAGCGCGGCCGAAGCCGGCCTGCTCACCCGCCTGGTCCGGGGCCGGGCCCTGTGGCGGGTGGGCGGGCGCAGCGCGGTGGTGCACCACGTCATCGGCCCGGGCGAGGCGGGACTCTGCGACACCGACGCGGCCATGGGCGAGAACAGCCGCGAGTTCCCACAGTCAATGACAACTTCATGATTCCGTCAGCGGGCCAACCCCCCGGCCTGGGCCTGCCCAGCCGCATCGCCCTCGGGGCGACGGCGGCGTTCTTCGCGGCCGCAGCCCTGGTCTGGGCCGGCGCCGCCCTGGCTGCGCTGGTTGCCAGCGGCGCCCTGCCGCCGGCCACCCTGGAGGATGCCGCAATCGCGCTCACCCGCCTGGGGCGCCACCTCGGTGATCCGGCCGCGGCGTGGCCCCCCCAGGTCGCCGTCGTGCTTCCCGGGCCGGTGGGCTACTGGCTTGCCCAGCTGGTCGTGATGGCCATCGTGGGGGCGACGGGCGCAATCGGCTTCCGCCTCTGGCACCGCCTGTCACAGCGCCTGTCCCATCCTCTGGGCGTGCGCCCCGACGCCGGTCTGGCCGCTCGGCGGGATCTATCAGCGCTGGTGGTGTCCTCGCCCACGCCGGGGCGGGTCACCCTCGGCACCTCCGGGCGTCGCCTGCTGGCGGCCGAGCCCCAGGCCAGCCTGGCCGTGGTCGGGCCCACGGGCTGTGGCAAGACCGCGGGCTTTGCCATCCCCGCGCTGCTCGAGTGGTCGGGGCCGGTGCTGGCCACCAGCGTCAAGGCCGACCTGCTGGCCGCCACCATCGAGCACCGCCGGGACCGGGGCAAGGTGTGGGTCTATGACCCCGCCGGGGTCTCGGGACATCCCGGCGCGGCATGGAGCCCGCTCGACGCCTGCGGGACCTGGCCCGGTGCGATGCAGGTGGCGGCATGGCTCACCGAGGCCGCCGCTCCCGCCCGGGAGGGGGCCTCGGACAGTGACTACTGGTATGCCCAGGCCCGCAAGGCCCTGGCCCCCCACCTGCATGCCGCCGCCCTCACCGGACGGACCATGGGCGATGTGGTGCGCTGGATCGACGCCCAGGAGAGCGACGACGTCGCCGACGCCCTGGGCGACGGCGAGGACGACGTGCCCTGCGACGCCCTGCTGGCGGCCAACGCCCTGTGGCAAAAGGAGTCTCGGCTGCGGGGCAGCGTCTACGCCACCATGGAGAACGTCGTGGCCGGCTACGCCCACAGCGACCAGGCCCAGGAGGGCGGCGGGCGCATAGACCTGGATGCGTGGCTGTCCGGCGACCACAGCGTCTACATCGTGGCCACCGCCCACGAACAGGCCCGGCTGCGCCCGGTGCTCACCGTGTTAGTGCAACAGGCGCTGCGGGCCGCCTACGACCGGGCCGCCCGCAACGGCGGGGCCCTGGAACGCCCGGCGCTGGTCATGCTGGACGAGGCCGGCAACATCGCCCCCCTGGCCGACCTGCCCGGCTACGCGGCCAC
>JAUJLZ010000109.1 GCA_030447125.1 Acidimicrobiales bacterium | reverse complement strand
CCGTCTACCGTGGCCGGCGATGGGGGCGAGGGAGACGACGGACACTCAGACGAAAGGCGAGGAGACGACGGACCAGGAGATCGACGAGGTGGTCACCCTGGCCCGGCGCCTGGCCGCCGAGGCCGCCCGCCTGTTGCTCGACTGCCAGACCAGCCCCGGGGCGATCGGGACCAAGACCAGTGCGACGGACCTGGTCAGTGAGGTCGACCGGGCCTCGGAGCGCCTCATCGTCGAGGCCATCCGCCAGGCCCGACCGGGTGACGGCATCGTGGGCGAGGAAGGCACGGCCGACGACGGCACCAGCGGGTGGCGCTGGGTCATCGACCCCCTCGACGGCACCATCAACTACCTCTACGGCCTGCCCTCCTACGCCGTGTCCATCGCCGTGGAGCGCAACGGGCGGGCCGAGGTGGGCGTGGTGGCCCAGCCCGCCCACGGGGAGACCTTCTGCGCCATCCGGGGTCGGGGCGCGACCTGCGACGGCGTGCCCATCACCGCCAGCGGCTGCGCTGACCTGGCCACCGCCCTGGTGGGCACCGGCTTCTCCTACCAGTCGCGGCGCCGGACGACCCAGGCCATGGTCTTGGCCCGGGTGCTGCCCGCCGTCCGGGACATCCGCCGGGCCGGTGCCGCCTCGGTCGACCTGTGCTGGGTCGCCTGCGGGCGCCTCGACGGCTACTACGAGCACGGCCTCCAACCCTGGGACTTCGCCGCCGGGGCGCTCATCGCCACCGAGGCCGGCGCCCGCACCGGCGACCTCGAAGGCCGGCCACCGTCAAGCGCCTTCACCATGGCCGCCGGCCCCGCCCTGTTCGAGCCGCTCCGCCTGCTTCTGGTGGCCTCAGGGGCGGAGGGCGCCGCCGAGCCGGCTGTCGCGCCTGGCGACGGGGTGCCTCAGTCGTCGATACCCACCGGCGGATAGGCGGCCAACAACGCCTCGCGCCCGGGTCCCCGGCCGGTGCGGTAGTGCAGGCCCTCACGCAGGCCCGCCGCTCGTAGCCGGCAGGTCCGCAGCGCGGCCGCCCCTTCGACCGTGAACGACGCCACCTGGCGCAGGTCGATGTCGAGGCGTCGGGCCTCCTCTTGCAGTGCCCCTTCGGTCGCCACGCCCAGGGCCTCGCCCACCTCGGCGTCGAGGTGCCCCCTGAGCGTCACCACCACGATGCCGTCTTCGACGACCACCTCGAGACCCGCCAGAGCGGAGATCGGCGGCTGGGGTGCGCAGGTACCACAGAGCGAGGAGGTCATGGGCTCAGCCTGGCAAAGCGACCCATCGGGCCTGTGTCTCCTGCTTGACACTTCGATGACGATCCCGCCGTCCGGGGCAGCGGAGATCGGGTGAGAACCCGACGAAGCACCCCAATACCTGCGCGCCGGCCTTGGGATGAGGCATCCTCGACGTGTGGGAACCCGCATCCTGTCCGTGGAGGACGACGAGCGCATCCGCACGGCGGTGCGCATGGGCCTCGAGGACGAGGGGTGGACCGTCGACGAGGCGGCATCAGGCGAGGACGCCCTCCAGGTCTTTGCCGACCGCCCGGCCGACGTCGTGCTCATCGACCTCATGCTGCCGGGCATCGACGGCTTTGCCGTCTGCCGCTCGATCCGGCGGGTGAGCGACGTGCCCATCCTCATCGTCACCGCTCGGGCCGACACCCATGACGTGGTGGCCGGCCTGGAGGCCGGGGCCGACGACTACGTCACCAAGCCGTTCCAGCCCAAGGAGCTGTCGGCTCGGATCCGGGCCCTGCTGCGACGGGCGCGCCCACCGGCTCCGGGAACGACCCAGCTCACCTTCGGCGAGCTCGAGATCGTGCCCGCCGAGGGCGTGGTCCGCCGGGCCGGGGGCGACATCCACCTGACCAAGACCGAGTTCCGTCTCCTGTGCGAGCTGGCCTCCCTGCCCGGACGGGTCTTCAGCCGCGAACAGCTCCTCGAGCGGGTGTGGGGCTACGACTACTTCGGTGACGGCCGCCTGGTCGACGTCCACGTCCGGCGCCTGCGCACCAAGGTCGAGGCCGACCCCGCCGCCCCTCGCCACGTGGTGACCGTACGCGGGCTCGGCTACAAGCTCCAAGCCTGACCGTGACCCCGGAGGGAGCCACCCACGACGACGCCGGCAGCGTCCGCGAGCGGCCCGGCCGCGTCCGCCCGTCACACCTGGGGTTGCGGGCCCGGGTCGTCATCGCCTTCACCATGGGGGCACTGGTGCTGTCGGCCCTGCTCGCCGCCGTCACCTACGGCCTGGTGCGGGAGAACCTGGTGCGCCAACGCGAGTCGGTGGCCACCAACCAGGCCTACCTGAACGCCCGCTACCTCCGTGACCGCCTGCGCTCGACCGGCGTAGAGGTGAGCAGCCCCCTCGACGCCCTGGAGACCACCGGGGGGGGCAGCCCGGTCCTGCTTCGGGAAGGGGTGTGGTTCGCTCCACTGGGCGTGGGGCGAGAGGATCTGCCCTCTACCTTGCGTGAGACCGTCATCCGGGGCGAGCCCGCCCGCATGCGGTTCTCCATGGACGGCCAGACGCAGCTCGGCGTGGGGGTCCCCCTGCCCGCCGTGAGCTCGGCCTACTTCGAGGTCACCTCGTTCGAGGAGCTGGAGGGCACCCTCAACTCCCTTGGCATCAGCCTGTTGGCCGCCGCCCTGATGACCACCCTCGCCGGGGCCATGCTGGCCGCCAGCGTGAGTCGACGGGTGCTGCGGCCCCTGGCCCACGTCAGCGCCGCCGCCGTCGCCATCGCCGGTGGGCGTCTCGACACCCGGGTGGCCCGCATCGACGACGCCGACCTCGGGGTCCTGGTGACGTCGTTCAACGACATGGCCGGTGCCCTCGAGGAGCGCATCGAGCGCGACGCCCGCTTCGCTTCGGACGTGAGCCACGAGTTGCGTTCACCCCTCACGACCATGAACGCCTCCATCCAGGTCATCGAGAGCCGTCGAGACGACATGCCTCCCCGGGCCCAGGCCGCCCTCGACCTGCTGGTGGCCGACGTCACCCGCTTCTCGACCTTGGTCGAGGATCTGCTGGAGATCTCCCGCTTCGACGCCGGGGCGGCCCGCCTCCACCTCGACGACGTCCGCATCGGCGAGCTGGTCATGCACGCCGTGTCCGCCGCCTCCGACGCCGACATCCCGCTCGCCATCGCCGCTGGTGCCGTGGACAGCGTGGTGCAAGCCGACAAGCGTCGCCTGGTACGCGTCATCGCCAACCTGGTGGGCAACGCCGAGGCCTACGGGGGCGGGGCAACCGAGGTGTCGGTCGATCTGGCCGATCCCGACCACATCTGCATCGCCATCGAGGACGACGGACCCGGCGTCGACGAGCAGGATCGGGAGCGGATCTTCGAGCGCTTCTTCCGGGGCGCCGCTGCCGGGAGCCGGGGGCGGGGCGAAGGGGTGGGGCTCGGGTTGGCCCTGGTGCACGAGCACGTCGCCCTCCACGGGGGCCGGGTGTGGGTGGAGAACCGACGGGACGGGGGCGGGGGTGCTCGCTTCGTGGTCGAGCTTCCCGTCTCCCGGAGGGCCGCGAGCGCCCCCGAGCCCGATCCGGGACCGGCGGCCATCCCCGCGGTTCGATCGTGAACACTTCCCGGCCCCTCCGGCTTCTGGTCGTCCTCGTGGTGGCGGCCCTCATGAGCGCGTGCTCCATCGAGGACGACGCCGAACCTCGGGCCATCGACCCTTCCGTGGTGCCGTTCAGCCTGCTGGCCACCAGCACCACCACCACCACCACCGAGCCGGCCAGGCCGAAGTGGGTGGAGATCCCGACGTCTATCTTCCTGGTCGACAGCGACACCGAGATGCTCAGCGAGGTCGTGCGCATGATCCCCCCTCCACCGTCGGTGCGAGCCGGACTCCAGGAGCTGCTGTTGGGGCCTACCGGCGAGGAGTTGGCCCGGGGCCTCAACAGCGCCATCGCCCGCAGCACCGAGCTGCTCGGGGTCGACGGACCCGTCGACGGCGTGGTCACCGTCAACCTGAGCGACAACCTGCGCACCATCAGTGGCCAGGGACAACGCCTGGCCCTGGCCCAGGTGGTGTTCACGGCCACCGCCGCCCCCGACGTCACGGGGGTGCTCTTCGCCTTCGAAGGAGAGCTGAGCGAGGTCCCCAACGGCCAGGGGGTGTCGAGCACCCAACCGCTCGACCGGACCGACTTCGCCACCTTCGATCCCAGCGCACGGGTCCCCCCGCCCGAGCCGGCCCTGTCGCCGGAGCCACCGCCACCCCCCTCCCCGGACTGACCCGTCCCTGCTCCGCGCGCCGCCCCACCGACCTTCTGGGGCCCAGGAGGCAAGCCCCGTCATCCAGATGACGGGTCAGCGTCGAATATCGCCCGGTAGCCAGCGGTCGGTTGTCTCCGATGTCACCGTGCCCGCATTGGCACGCCTGGCCGTACCACTCATCGAAAGGGGAAACCACCTTGAAGATCGACGACAGGCAGCTCAAGGAGTTGATCGTCGAGTCCGAAGACCTCCAGGTCGACGCGCTCCGAGACGTAAAGCGGACGCTGCCCGATCTCACCGAGATCGGAAGGGCGCGTCGCAGCCAGCCGGTCGATGTCGACCGCGTCCGTGCCTTCAACGACGGTCGCCGGCGCCTGCTGCGCAACGGCGGGCTCGGCCTCGGCGCCATCAGCGCCCGTGGGCTGCTGGGCGGCAGCTTCGGCGCCGCCCTCATGGGGATCGTGGCCAAGCCTGCTCACGCCCAGGAAGACCTCACCGTCCAGATCCTTCAGACGGCGGCCTCGCTCGAGAACCTGGCCGTGTCCACCTACGAGGCCGCCCTCGGCCTTCCTTTCTTCGACCAGAACGCCACGGTGGTGGCGTTCGCCCAGACCACCATGAAACAGCACGCCGAGCATGGCGACGCCTTCAACGCCCAGGCCGAGGCCCTCGGGGGCAAGCCGCAGAACGAGGTGAACCCCGTCTTCAACCAGGTCGTCCAAGACGCCCTGCCCACCCTCACCGGCTACAGCCCGGTGGTCGCCCTGGCCGCCCAGCTCGAGACCGTGGCCACCCAGACCTACGTCTCCAACGTGATGATGCTCGACGACGTCACCTCCAAGGAGCTCATGGCCAGCATCATGGGCGTCGAAGCTCAGCACCTGGCCACCTTGAGGGCGGTCGGCGCCCTGCTTGACGCCAACGCCCCCGAGCTGATCACCGTGGAGGCCACCGACGGCCCCGTCGACGTGGCCGCCCTTCCCGCCGCCGCCGGCAGCGTGTCATTCCCGGACCCGTTCTTGCGGCCGGAGCCTGCCAATGTTGCCGCCCCCGACTCAGGAGACGTTGAGTGACCAACCACATCGAAGACCAGATGGAGGAGAACGCCTCCCTCATGCAACGCATTGCCCCTTCACCCCTCTCCCGCCGCAAGGTGCTGCTTGGCGGTGGCGTGGGCGCCCTCGCCCTCGTGGCCGCAGCCTGTGGCACCCAAGAGGACGAAGACCCCTCCAGCACGGGTGACCCTGCGACCACCACCACGACCGCCGCGGGCGGGGGGGGTGGTGCGGGCGACGTGGCCATCGCCCAGACCGCAGCCAGCCTCGAAGTGCTGGCGGTCAACACCTATGACTCGGCCCTCCAGGCCGCAACCGCAGGTGACCTGGGCGAGGTTCCGCCGGCAGTGGCGGAGTACGCCACGGTCGCCAAGGAGCACCACCAGGCCCACCTCGACGCCTGGAACCAGCTGCTGACGAGCCTGGGCGAGACCGAGGTCACCGAGCCTCCCGCCGACCTGGCCGAGACCATCAACACCATGTTCGGCGAGGTCACCGACGTCACCGGTGTGGCCGAGCTGGCCCTGATGCTCGAGCAGACCGCCGCAGACACGTACTTCGCGGTCATCGGTCAGCTCACCAACCCGCAGGCCGTCGAGCTGGCGGCGATCATCCAGCCCATCGACATGCAGCACTCGGCCATCCTGCGCTACGTGCTTGGTCAGTACCCAGTGCCCAACACCTTCGCCAACACCGAGAACGCCGTCGCCGTCTGAGCAGCAGTCCTGCACTTTGGTTCCATGACACCAGCCGGGCCGAAGGTCCGGCTGGTGTCGCGTCCCGACCCCGAGAGGTGAGGTTTCCATGATTGTGAAGTCATCCAACCGAATGTGGCGAGTGCCGGCGATCCTGACCCTGGCGCTGGTCTTGGCCGCCTGCGGCGGGGGCAGCGACGAAGCCGCCACCGACCCCGGAGGCGACGGTGGGCCTCCCGCCTCCACCAACGAGGTGACCATCGAGAACTTCACCTTCATGCCCGGTGAGCTCCAGGTACCTGCGGGCACCACCGTGACCTGGACCAACCAGGACGAGAACGCCCACACCGTCAAGGACGAAGGCGCAGGCCTGTTCGAGGAGAGTGAGGTGCTCGAGCAGGGAGACACCTTCACGTTCACCTACGAGACGGCCGGGAGCTACCCCTACATCTGCGGCATCCACCCCTACATGAAGGCCACCGTCATCGT
>JAUJLZ010000013.1 GCA_030447125.1 Acidimicrobiales bacterium | reverse complement strand
CGATCTACGCTGGTGACCATGGCCACCGTGCGTACGAGGGCATGGGACGAGGCCCGGGCCATGCTCGACGTGCCCGGTCTACCAGTCGACCCGAAGATGCTTCCCCGGGCAACCCGGGTGAAGATCGCCGCTGCGCTGGCGAAGGAGGGCTGGCCGCAACGCCTCATCGGCGACGCCCTCGGGGTCGGGCAGGCAAGGGTGAGCCGGTGGCTCCGAGGCGACGAGCAGACCTGGCAACAGGTCGCCGGCCGCGGTGCCTCGACGAAGCGAAGAACCGCCCCGAAGCCAGCGCCGGCGCCACCGGTGGGGGTCGAGCAGTGGGCCGAGGACGAACGTGGGCCCGAGGAGTCCTGGTGGCAGGACGAGGACGTCGACGACGACGAGCCCGAGCCTGAGCCGGCGCTCAGGGCCAGGGCTCAACCCGCTCGCCGGCGCAAGTCGCAGGCGTTTGGCTCCCTCACCGGGATGACGGCTGCTCGCCTCGCGGCAGCCGGGTACCCGCTCACACCGCAGGGCAACGTCAATTGGACGGCCTACAAGGCCCAGCAGGCCGCCAGCTCCCCGCAGGAGCCCGTGTCAGCGCCTCCGCCGGCGCCGGAGCCCATCCCCTCAGCGCCGGCCATGCGGCCCCCTGTGGCGGCGCCTGAGGCCCGCCCTGGCCCTGCGAGGCCGGCGGGCATCCCTGCCCGAGCAACGGAGGTCGGCGTCCGCCTGGCTTGTGGGTGCGAGACCTTCGTGCTCCCCGCCTCGGCTCGACTCGGGGCGGGATGGAACTGCGCTGGCCGCCACGGAGCCACCACGGTGGCCAGTCTCACCGGCCGCTACACGATGGGCTGACCTCGGCTTGCGGCAAGGTGGCATCCTCTTTCGGTGGCGACCCCTTGGGACGATATATCGAGGGCCTTTGTAGCGGCTGCCGGTGTTGCTGCGGCTATCGGAAGGGCATTATCCGGTAGGAGCACCCGTAGCAACCGCCGCCATCAGATTAAACAGGACATCGAGATTATGAACCTTCTGCCGAAAGACAGCGACGGAAGGGCGAAGATGCAAGAACACATTGACGCTTCCATCACGCGGCTAATAGCGGATGAGGACGAGCGGCGCCGCGACCCCTTCGGGATGACGCTGGCCCTAGTGTTCATCGGTCTCGCTGTTTGGGCCGCGAGCTTCCCGGTGCGCAACGAGGGATCATCGCTGTGGTGGCTGGTTGCCATTCCGCTTGGAGTGATTGGCTTAGTTGGGTTTGTACAGGACGCAACGCCCAGGAAGCGCAACGAAAGGGGCCAGGCTATTCGGGAGTAATCGCCACCGCCGCAACCCCTCCATTGCCGCTAATACGCACGCCTGCCCTCCGCCATTTTTGCTTAGACAGCACTTCTGTGGCGGATCCATTATCGCTGTAGGGAAGCGGCGCTGCGGCGCTCCCTTGCTGCGACGCCCGGTGCGCGGTTGCGGCGTCGGCGTGTCGCCGTTCAGCGTGGCGGCGTCGGCGGGCGGGGTGGAGGCGCCTGGAGCCGCTCCTGGCCGACGACGACGTCTGGGAGGTGATGGTCAACGCCCCGGACGCCATCTTCGTCAAACGTCACCTCGGCGTGTCCGGTTACCACGACGAGGTCTTCCACGACGACGAGCACGTCTTGCGCACACTGACCAAGATCCTCGACGACGCCGCCGGGTCCCACCGCAAGCTCGACCCGGCCGAGGGCCTCCAGGACGCCCAGCTCGACACGGGTGCTCGGCTGCACATCGTCCACGGCGACGTCGGGCGCGACGGGCACGTGCTCGTCAACATCCGCAAGTTCACCGGGGTGAAACTACGGCACTAGTGTTTGGAGACCAACACCCCGCAGGGCAGGGGCCTTAGGCCAGGCGGCCAGAGCAGCGGCCGCGGTCAGCCTGAGAGCCGGCCGGTAGACCGGGCCCAGCGCTCGACATCGGGCCAGTTCCAGATCAAGCCCCGCTTCAGCTTGGCGACGGGCTCGGGGAAGTCCTCGTGGCGCCGGCGCCAGTCGTGGACCACCTGGTGACGGCTCACGCCGAGGCGCTCAGCTATCTCGGAGGTCCCTACGAGGTTGTCCACGTCCACCTTTCGGCCCACCGGGGCAGGACCCTAGGTCCCTGGTTTCTCCCTGTGGCTCTTGCGTACTTTAGTGCGCAGGAGATACCGTCTGCCTGCTGCGTACTGACGTACGCAGACCACTACCCGTAGGAGGTTCCCAGTGCCCGAGATTCCCACTGTCAACCCGGTGCTCGTTGCCGAGATCCGCAAGCTCACCGACGAGGCGGCCGCAACGCTGCGGCGGGTCGCTGGCCTTGCCGAACGGATCGGCAAGGTGACCGACCGCTTCGATGAGATCACCGACGACCTCGACGACCCCGCCATCGACCACCTGAGAGAGATCACCGGCTACGAGCGCCTGCTCAGCACCATGTTCCAGCTCACTGCCCACGCCGCCGCCGGCGCCAACGACCCGAGCGTGGGGAGCCTGCCGGAGTGGTACACACAGCAGACCGCTCGGCGCCGGGCACGCTGGGAGCAGGTGGCCTGATGGCCCCGGCGACGCGCCAACGTCCCGGGGCCTGGCCAGCATCGGAGGTGCTGACATGAGCGACCGTAGTGCAGTCCACCGACCGCCCCCCCTCCGCAAGGTTCTCGCCGCCGGCGGCGATCTGACCGCCGCGGGCCTCTGGCTGGAGGGCTTGGCCGAGGAACTCGGCGAGCTGCCCTTCATGCCACCAAAGGCAAGGGCCGAGAAAGCCGCCTTGTACCGCGGCATCGCCGAGGACTTGATCGCCCACGGCGAACAGTCCCAGTACCTCCCCGTGTGGTCGGACGGCACTCGTGGCGTGCGGTCGACGACGCTCCAGCTGTACACCGCTCGGTACCTGTACAGCGCGGAGATCTTCGAGGACGAGGCCTTGGCCGAGCACCTCCGCCAAGCGCTGCCACCCGACGTCCGGCACAAGGAGCGCTGTCACAGGGAGAACTACCGGCGGCCGCACCCGCTCGAAGTCAAGGTGCCGGCGCGGTGGTGGCGGTGCAACAACTGTGGGGCGAGCTTCGACCAGGGCGAGCAGGAGGCGGTCGTTGTGGGCTACCGCGAGGCGGTGTCGCTGCTCGAGTACGAGATCACCTACTGCGCCGCGTGCATCGCCCTGGTGGCCGAGGTTGCCCGCCAGGGGTACCGCTCATGAGCGCCTCCACGCAGAATGACAAGTCGCCGCCGCCGGCCGTCGTGGCAGCTGAGGCGGCCCGACTGGAGCGGCAGCAGGTTGGTGGGGCTCCCGAAGGGATTGCCGACGACGAGCTGACGTCCGAGGACCAGCTGACGCCGGCGATGGTGGCGTGGTTCGAGCGTCGTTACGCCGCCGCCGCCGGCGTCGGAATCTTGGCCGGATGGGATGAGGCACTCCTGCGCCAGGCGGCCGGGCTGGCGGGCGATACAGGGCCCTGGCGGGAGACGCAGGACCTGCTCATCGCTGCCGCAGATCTTGCCGCCGGGCGGGATCCGGCATCGGTGCCAGAGCAGGCACGTTGGGCGGCTCGGTTCGCGCTGGCCGAATCGGTGGGGCATCCAGGGGTGCGGTGCAGAGCCTTTCCATCTGAGGTCCTCAAGGTGGCGCTGGATGCGCTGAGGATCGAGCAACGGCGGATGATCCGGGCCTACGGGGTCGTCGCCGATCGGGCACGAGCCGAGACGCTCATCGCCGAGGCCATCGACCACCAGGCAGCGCGATGACGGCGCAGAGCAACGGTCACAGGGTTAGGCAGTCGTCGCCGTCGACGTGCTGGGGTGACCGGTCGGCGGCTCTTGCCGCCGAGGCGGCCTGCTTGGCGGAGCAGTTGGCCCCACAGCCGGGGACGGATGAGGGATACACGCCGGCGGTCGCAGCGTGGCTCGATGAGTACCGGGCCATGAGCGACGTCGTGGGGGAACTGGCGGGCTGGGACATTGAGCTCCTTCGCCATGCGGCTGGCCCGACGCTTGATGTCGGGAGGCGGCCCCTCGGCGACAGTCTGCTGATCAACGCCGCGATCGTCGCTGAGCAGCGCGCCCGGCCGGTCGTGGACCAGGCTCGCCACGCCGCTCGGCTCGCGCTCTCTGAGGCCGGCGCCCCCATGGGGGGAGTCAACTGGAGCAGCTACACGACCGAGGCGCTCGAGGTGGCTGTCGGGATGCTGGAGCTCGCGGAGAGGCGGATGGCGCATCGACGGACGGTCGATCGTGCCGGCGCCGAGAAGCTGCTGGCCGCTGTCATCGCCGGCCGGCGAGAGGGGACATCATGACGGCCTTCCAGCAGTGGACGTGGCGCTCGCTGCGGAGCGGTTTCGCCCGGACTGGGCCGCTCTGGCTGGACTGGGAGGTCGATCTCTCGGCCATGAGCGACGACTACCTCTTCGAGGACGCTGACGCCGTCGAGCTGTGGCACCGGTGGGCACCCCGGGCCACGGAGATACACGGTGATCTGGTGCCCATCTCGTGGTTCGTCGCCAACGAGGGTCTCGGCACGTTCGAGATTGCTCCCTTCCAGGTGCAGCAGCCGCCTCCACTTCCCGACTTCCTCGCTGACTTCACCTGGCCGGTCTCCGTCGATGGCGACGAGCAGCGCCTGAACTGGCTGACGCTGCCAGTCGTCGACAAGCGGTGGTGTGCCGAGCAGGCGGACAAGGGCGGCTTCATCTCCGAGGCGCTGGGGGGATGGAAGCCGAGCCCGCTACAGCCGGCGCTGTCGGTGAGCGCCTTGGCGGGAGCGGCGGAACTGGGCACAGCTGCATGAACGCCGCCGTCAAGGGTCAGTCGGTGCGAGGATGTCACCGGTGACTGCTATCGAGCTCGGAGAAGACCCGCGTTACCGCCTTGCCTACGACGAGGCGTTGCGCTCCATCGGCCACCAGGAAAAGGCGCTCGACGAGTTGCGTTCGCGAGCCGGCCTCCTCCTTGCAGCCTTGTCTGTGGCCACGTCGTTCCTCGGGGGCGCAGCGGTCGATGCGCACGGGTTCGGCCCCATGGCTGGGGTCGCCATCGGGCTCTTCGCCGCCGCTGGCCTTGTGCTGGTGTCCCTGCTGCTGCCCCGGACCGGTTGGATGTTCCGGTTCGACCCGGCCGCGATCATCGGCGACTACGTCGAGACGGAAGAGCCGACCAAGCCGGCCACCATCAGCGCGATGCACCGCGACCTGGCCCTGCACTTGGGCGACAACTGCGTGGCGAACGAGGACCGGATCGACAGGTTGTGGCGCCGCTTCCAACTGGCCTGCACCCTCATGGTCGTCGAAGTCGGCGCCTGGGTGGTCGCTCTGGCGCATCTGTGACACCGGCGGATGAGTCGCGGCCCCGTCCTCGACCACAACGGCCGAACCCGACTGCCCCGACGAAAAGGGTCCCGGCAAAGAAGCAACCGCAACCTCGCCGCCCGGCTCCTGAGCGGCCTCGGCCAGAACCACCACGGCGGCGGCAGCAACCAGGCCGCTGACTGCGCAGTTCCGCGACTACCGCTCACAGTCCCCTGCGATCGCCGGCCCGCGACGAGGGTGACTCCGCCAGGGATGCCCCTTGGCCCTGCGGGGCCGGCTGGGCGCGCCTCGCCTCGCCTGCTACCCGGCGAAGTTGAGAGCGAGGAACACGGAGGCCAGGAGCCCACAGACGGCAACGAGCAGCATCACGACGATCCCCAACACGTTCGACGTCGTGCTGTCCGGGTCCTTCCGCTGGCCGGAGGTGACCACCGTGAGGATGCCGGCGCCGGCGAGCACGACCAGGGCCAGTACCACGGCAGCCAGGGCGAACCCCATCGGGGCGAAGAGTAGGCGACCGCTGGGAGCAAGTCCGGGCTCAGCGGTCCGGCGCTGAGCCGGCGGCCGGTAGACCCGGCGCTTCGGCGGCTCGACAACCGGATGGGCGTGTTTGCCCGGTAGGTGCTCGACTCGTCGTCGTAGGAGATGTCCCCTGCTTGGCCGAGTTAGAGCCGGGTCCTTCGAGGCTGGCGAGGGAACCGAGCTGCAGCCGTAGATGCTGGCGGGACGTCGCCGGGTCCAGCCACGACGGAAGAGCCGCCCCTCTCGACGTCGGGCTCGACAGAAGCGTCGAGCGCGTCCCCCTTTCCCTCCATCCGGCCGAGCGCCTTTACGCTGGGCAGGTGGCAAATGCTGAGCACTGGTACTCCCGAGCGCTTCCCATCCTTCGAACGATCAGGCTCCTGGAGGATGACGACGTTCGCGACATCGGCGTGGCGGAGCTGGCCAAGAGAACCGACCTCACGCCTGGAGCTGTCGAGAGGGAGCTTCGCCGCCTCATCGACGATGATTACATCCTGGCGGAGTACGACGACGGTGGGTACGCGCGGGACCCGGCGAACGCCATGCTGCTCGAATTCCAGCTGTCAGCAGCGGGAGCCCGAGCTGTGGGCACTTACCCGTCCAGGGATCCCTACGAGGCACTGGTGGCCATTCTTGAACGGCGCATCGCCGAGAGTCCCGACGAGGAGACGCGGTCGCGATTGCGGAAGCTTCTCGATGGTGTGAAGCGGCTGACTGGAGAGGTCGGCACCAACGTGGTGGCGAACGTGCTGGTCGAACTTGGGCGTGCCGGGATATGAGGTCTCGCGCCGCCTCCCACAGCCGGTGAGCGGGTTCCCCCGGTCAGCCAGCCTCTCGCGGCGACGGCCGGCGCTTGAAGACCTCGTCGAGCTTCGCTTCGACGGCGGCCATCTCGGCCGAGACTGCTGACCGCTCGCCGGCCTTCGCCACGCGGCGCTCGCGCCGGCGCCGTGCCCCGTCGGCGCTTCGGCATCTCTGTGAGCAGAAGCGCCCGGTGGCCGGCTCGGAGCACCCGTCGTTCTCGCATGGCGTCGCCGGCTTGGCCGGCCTGGTGGTCCGTCCCGAAACCCCTGACCGGCCGGTAGGGCTTTCCAGGCGGCCGACGTCGTGGCCGGTGAGTTCCCTCGATGCGACTGAGGGAACCGCCACGCCGGCGTCGAGGAGCTGCTCCTGGACATCTTCGTCGAGCTCGGCCCACGATCGCCCGGCGAGCAGGCGGTCCCGCTCCCGATCCGTCGTGCCGCCCCAAATCCCCCGTTCGTCGTGCTCCAGAGCGAACGCCAGGCATGTCCGGCGCACGGCACAGCGCCGGCAGGCGTCGATCGCCCGGACCGCCTGCTTCGAGGACGGGCTGGCAAAGAAACGGGCGGTGAGCTCGTTGGCGCACGCGCGCTGCGTCATCCACTCCGGACGCCGGAGCAGGTCAGCGAACGGGACGACGCCAGCGGCATAGCCGGGCTGCATCAGCGCCAGCAGCTCGGGCGCCGGCGTCGCCGCAGTCAAACCTTGACCCGTACCCGCCGGCCCTCGGCGTGGGCCCGGGCCTGCTCCCGGGTGGGCAGCTCGCCGGTGGTCCGCACGAAGTCGTAGGCCCACTTGCCCAGCGGTCTCGCCTCCTTGAGCCGCCCGCCGACGTCGCCGGTCCGGTGCACCGGCTCCCAGACGCCCACCAATCCCATCAGCCAGCAGCCTGGGGCCGACTCGACCTGGTCGTCGGCGTCGCCCAGGTGGTCGATGGCGTCGAGACGGCTGCGCAGCACCTGGATCGACGTCACGGCCTGCTCGAGGGCCCGCACGGCGACCTTCGTATGGTCGGCCAGCGGGTCTCGAACGTCGCCCCACTCCACCCGAGCGGCGGCCGTCTTGCTGGTCGGATCGTTCACCTCGCCGCCGCCACCGGCGCCACCGCCGGCGAAGCCGCTCGACGTGGCCGAGAACCCATCGCGGGCCGCTGTGGCGGTGGCGTTGCGCTGCAGCGCGCCGGCGAGCCGCTTCTCGAGGTCGCCCCAGTCCTTGACGCCCCGGAGGCGGTGGAAGAGTTCGCTCAGCTGGCGGTCGTTGATCTTCGAGGAGCCCAAGGCATCAGTAGCATAGATGACTCGCACCGCCCTGATCAGGCCAAGGGATGGGACGGGCGGCCAAATGGGGCAGGAACACGCAAAGTCTGTCGTCGTGTGACACCTGTAACGCAGCCGCCATACTCACAATCGGGTAATTCCCGTAGGTTGCTCGTCATGGGCACCCGCGCGACACAAAACGACGGGGGTGAGGTCGTCTCCGTCGAGGAGTACCTCGCCAAGACTGTGGCGGAAGCCGACGACTTGCTGAAGGCGGCGAAGGAGGCCCGCGATCGTTTGGCGCTGCGCCTCCAAGCACTGCGGATGGCAAGCGACGAACGGGTGGACGAGGCTGTCGACGACTACGAGCGGCGGGTCAAGGAGAACCGACCCTACGAGGACGCCACGTCCGTTGACGACCTGATTGCCGAGGCGCGATCTCGCTCGTAGGTGCCATATCAGGTCTCGTCCACACGGATTGTCCTCGATTGGCTCGCCAGCGAGGCTTCGGCTGAACGTAGAGACGCCTTCCTCGCCTGGCTGCCAGGCCTCGCTCGCGACCCCTACAGAGACGCCCTGCCCGTTCCTGGCCACTTGCTCGTGTACTCCCGTAGCGTCCCTGGTTGCGACCTCGCCGTGACCTACTTGGTGGCTGAACAGTTCAGCGCTGTGAACATCATCTCGATCGACGACGTATAGCCAACCGTCAGCCGGCCCGCCGGCCCGCACACTTGAGGGGCCGTAGCCGCCGCCATGACGGCTTCGAGCACGTCGGCGGATGCCGGCTCACAGTCGTGCGATGGAGCCGATCAGCTACGGGCCCCAGGATCGAGCGCCCCAGGCTGCGCGACCATCAGCACCATGGACTGGACCGTGGTAGCGGTGGGCTTCCTGACGGCAACAGCTGCGCTCGGAGGTCAGCTGGTGCCCGTCTTGGCAGAGCGCCGGCGAGAGACGCGCGCCAAGGAGGGACGCCACTGGGAAGCTCGACGAGATGCCTACCTCCAACTGCTGAAGGGGATCAGACAGCTCAACGCCGTTGCGTCGGGGGCCCGGCTGAGGGCTATTCCGCACGATGACAAAGAGCTCGTGCGGCTGGTCCTAGCGGCGTCGGCCACCGCAGCGCTATTCGCGCCCCCAAGTGTCTGGGAGGACATGCGTCCGCTCGTGCTCGCGGTGCTGGCTCGCTCCGACGCCAACTTGGCCGGCATCGACCCCGTGCATATGGGATGGGTGCGTGAGCAGCTCGGGGAGAAGAACGCACGGACGGAGGAAGCGTGGCAGGAGCACTGGCACCGCTTCCTACAAGCCGCTCGCCGGGATCTGGGACTGCCGGCCGAGGAGCAGCCGGCGTGACCGGGGTGAGCGGCGTCCTACTCGTCGGCCTCCATGCCCGCCACGAGGATGAAGGCCGAGCTCAGGGCCGACTGGACGTCGAGTTCGTCGAAGATCAGGCTCGGGAGGCTCGCGACGAAGACGGCCAAGTGCGCCAAGGCGTGGACGAGCTTCCCGGCACGGTCGGCGGCCGCAGCTCGATCGTCGAGTGCGACGAGCTCGGCCTCGAACTCGCCAGTGAGGCGGTCGACCAGGCCGAAGTCGTTAGTGACGAAGCCCTGCGCCATCGCGGTGATGATGGCCCTGGCGCGGTCGACCGCCTCCCGCATGTCTGGGTCGAGGTCGCTCACTGCCGGCACGCTACGCCCCCACGTAGCCCTGGCGCTTCGCCTCGGCGAGCATGGAGATGATCTCCCGCTTGGCATCGCCTCGGCTGTAGATGTTGCCGTGGAAGTGCAGGTGCACCTCGGTGCTCGAGGCGCCGTCTCCACCGCGCCGGCGGGCGCCACCGACGGGGATGATCTGCTCGCCAACCTGCACGACCCGCAGGCGCTCGTCGGCGCTAAGGCCACTTCGCCAGCCCGGAGAGCCCCGACCGATGATCTCGCCCTGGTGGGCGGCGTGCACGTGGTCGTAGTGGCCCCTCACCCTCCACAGCAGCTCACGCCAGCCGCCAGAGGCCCGCAGGGCGGCGTGGAACCGGTCGAGCTGGTACGTGGGCCCGCCGACATCGACGGCAGGGTTGCGGTAGTCGAGGTGGTAGCTGGTGGGCGAGCCGCCGACCGCCCGGTTCTGCGACGGGCTGCGGTAGGTCGAGGTGATCCTCAGCCCCGGGTAGCTGGGGAGGATCGCCCGGATCCGATTGAGCGCGAGGCCGCCGCGGGGAGCGATGGGTCCCCCGGGGCCATCACCACGGGGGCGGCCAATGTGCTCCTGGGTGAGCTTGAGCGAGAAGTGGACCTGCCCGCCCTTGAGGTTGTCAAGCTTGCGCTTGAAGTCGTCGAGGCTGACGTGGGCGGCGTGCAGGCCGGGCATGGAGATGTGAGTGGCCTTGTGCCCGGGCGTCTGGTGCAACAGGTCCTGGTAGTGCTCGATCCCTCGCTTGCTCTGTTCACGACCCGGCGTAGTGATCTCGGTCGCCTCGCCCTCGGGGATTGCGTCGAGGCGGCCGATGTAGCGGTCGATCTGCTCCCGCAGCCCGGGGAACTCGTCTCGGAGGCGAACCAGGATGCCCCGCAGGGCGTCGGTCTGGTCCTTCGTGTTGGTCGAGATGACGCCAGCCCTGGTGAGTGCCTCCACCTCGGTCTGTGCCTGCTCGACGACGCCGATCATGGACAGGGCCAGGCGGTCCTGCATGGCGGCGTGGGACTCGCCCTCCTTGGCGCCGGCAGCCAGCTCGCCGTGAAGGTCGCGGACCTTCTCCCGCAGGCGGATCGAGGCTTCCTCGGCGGTGAGGTGCACACCGAGGGCGGCGTCGAGAGCCTCCTTGAACGCGTCGACTGACTCTGCGGCGGTGGCGAACTCGTTACCGAGGGTCTCAGTCACGCCCTCGAGTCGCTCAGTGGGGGTGACCGCCCGACCAACCTCGGCAACGGCGCCGGCGAGCTTCTCCCGGGCCGCGTCGCTCATGGCGCCGAGGTTGATGCCGAGCTGGTTGGCCAGCTGGGCGATGCGCTCCTCGGAGACGCCGGAGGCGGCCGACATCTCCTTGAGGGTGCGGGTGGCCTCCTGGATCTGCGGCGACAGGACCCGCTGCGTCTCGGCCAGGGCATCCGTGGCGTCAGCCGCCGAGATGGCGCCCTTGCTGGCCATGAACATCTCGACGGCCTGGTCGTGGAAGGCCGCGGTGTTGTGCTTGAGCCCGGTGTTCACCAGGGCTTGGCTGTTGACCAACTCGGCGTTGCGGTCCGTGAAGCGCTCGCTGTCCTTGCGAGCGGCCTCCATCACGACCTTGAACGCGAAGTAGAGCGTCGCGGCGCCAGCGAGGGCGGCGCCCAGCCCAACGGCTGCGAGCCCCGCCGCGCCGGTGGTCGTGGCAAGGAAGGCCATCGCGCCGCCGAGCGCCACGGCGCCTTGGGTGGCCTTGCCGGCGACGTAGGTGACCGGGCCGATGGCGGCGACGGCGCCGGCCGCCATGATCCCCAGCGTCTGGGTCTCGTCGGAGAGATTGGAGAAACCGTCCAGGAGGCTCTCGACCATGCCGAGCAGCGAGTCGGCGACCGGCAGGAGCTTCCCGCCGATGCTGGCAGCGGTGTCCTCGAGCCGGGCCCGCAGGATGCGCTGCTTGTTCGCTACGCCGTCGCTGGTGTTGGCGAAGTCGCCCTGGTACTTGCTGGTCTGCTCCATGATGAGCGCCAGCGAGGCCTGGGCCTTGCCGTTCTTGTCGACCTCGGCGGTCGTGGCCGCCAGACCCATCTCGACGGCCTTGGCCCGGACCGAGGCGTCGTCGAGCATGACGTTGTACCGACGGATCGGCTCCGTCTCGCCTCGGATGGCCGAGCCGATGGCGGCCACGGCGTCGGCCGGGTCGGTGTTGAACGCCGAGCCAAGGTCGGACGCCAGGGTGGTGAGGTCGATCGACCAGCTGGCGGCGGCATCGGCCGAGAGGCCGAGGTTCTGCAGCAACCCGCCGAAGGTGGCGGTGGCGTCCCGGGCGGCCCGCTCGCTCTGGCCGAACCCCTTGGCCGTCGTCTTCACGAAGGCGTCGATCTTGGGCGAGGCCCTGCCGAAGGTGATCCCGGTCACGTTGACCGACTCGTTGAGGTTCGAGGCAGCGTTGGCGGCGAAGCCGAAGCCGGCGACGATCGGCAGCGTCAGGCCAACGGTCATCTTCTTGCCGGTGTCGGCCAGCTGCCCGCCGAGCTGCTTCGCCTTGCCGGCGAGGCTCTGGGCGCCCTTCTCCGTGGCGGCGAACGCGCTGAGGGCCGACTTGGCGTCACCACTGAGGACAATTTCCAGCTTTCGCTGTGCCAGAGATCAGCCCTCCTTCCTGGGCAGCGCGTCGATGTAGGCGTCGAGCTCGCCGGCAGGCATGGCCTCGATGTCGCCCCAGCGCAGGCCGTACCAGTGGGACAGGGCGGGCAGCAGCGGTCGCAGCGCCCGCCTCAGCCTTCCGGGCTCTCCGGTTCCTCCTTGGCGGCCGCCTTCTCGTCGACCACGTCGATGGCGATCTCGGTGTCGTAGGTGATGGCGCCGGCCACGGTCTCGAGCGCCAACGCCTGCTCGCCCGCCTGGCGCCGGCACAGCCACACCACGGCGGCGACGATGTCGATGTCGGGGTCGGCCAGCAGGGCGTAGCCCAGGTGCCGCAGGCCGAAGCCTGTCTGGCGGCGCAGCTCACCCGTGTCGATGGCGGTCACCTCGCCCATGCGCAGGTAGTGGTCCTTGCCGTCGAGCGTGACCTTGTAGATCTGCCGGGCGACCTCTGCTCGCTTGCCGGCGCCGGGGCGCGGGGCCTTTGCCATCAGGCCGACCAGTACGGGGGACGAAGCCGAGCGACGACCTCGCTAGCGGCCTTCAGCTGAGCGACAGGAACGCTCTCCTCGATGGCCTTGGCGGTGACTGCGCCGAGGCGGGCGAACTTCTCGGCGAGGATCTCGGTGGTGGTGTCCATGTCGGTTCGACGATCGGGGCGCGCACCGCGGCGCTCGGTTGCGCTCTGCTCGGCGTTGGCGGTCGTGGCAAGGCTCACGACGAGACCTCCTGCGGGTGGCGTAGCGACTCGGCGTAGGCCTCAAGGTCGCTGCGGTGGATCCGGCGGCTGCGCTCGCCGGCGACGGTGATGGCTCGGAGACGGCCCTCCTCGACAAGGCGGCGGATGGTGCGCTCACTCACGGAGAGCACGGCGCCCGCTTCGGCGTAGGTGTAGGCGATGGCCACCGGTGCAGCGTTCGTCAGCAGACCGCCGGACGACCGATCTGGCCGTGTCTGGCCGTTCCTGTCCGCCAAGAGGGCCAGTTGGGCGAGCCCGGCGGGGAGCTCTTGGCCGTTGGCACGGCACCAGCGACGGTGCTCATGGAGAGCGCGGGCCAGGTGGCGGCGGCTCGTGGCGTCGAGCGCCACCGCCACGACGTCCCCGCTCAACGCTGCCGCAGCTCCAGCTCGTACGCCTTGGCCACCGGGGCGACGCCGACGACCAGCCACGCCAAAGCCGTGGCCACGTGCGCCGTAGCGATGACGAGGCAGAGGACGCCGAGGCCCCCGAGGAGGTCGGGCAGCCAGCCGGGCGTGGACGTCATACCGACCGGAGCCGAGGGTCGCGGGGGCTCGGCGAGCGCCGGCGCTTCGGCCGGGCCGGCTTCGGTGGCTCCTCGGCCTCCTGCTCGGGCCCGGGTAGCTTCCACCGCAGCCTCTGGCGATCCTCGATCGTCGCGTCCAGCTTGGCCTCGTTGAGCCGGATTTCGCTCATGAGGCTGGCCCTGGGTTCCCGCCAGTAGGCGTCAACGAGCGCCGCCAGCATGTGCAACCGGGTCCAGTCCGTACCGCCGAACCCGGAGGCCTGCGGGGAGGTCGCCCAGCCGTCGTACCAATCGCGGGTCGCCTTGAGGTAGGAGCTGCGCCGGGGCAACGGCGGCACCTCACCGTCATGGGACGCCGGCAGCTCCTCGAGCTCCGGCGGCTTGTTGCGCCGCTGGCGCTTCGACGGGTCCTTCGGGGGAACGCCACGACTACCCACAAGCCCCTCCTTCTGGGCGTTGAGCCTCAGGCCGGCGACGACGCCTCCAGAGCCGGTGGTTGGGTCCCTGGCGGACGGCAATCGACGGAGGTCTGCCGGGGTCCAGTGCCCACTGTGTCCGGTCCGGCGCCGGTGCCCGGCCCGTCCAACCCCTCGGAATGCGTACACCCAAAAGTTGGGCGGAGACTGGCGGGTCTCCGGGCTCGGGAGGCCCCAGACTTTCGATGGTCCCCCCCCTGCCCCTGCATCGGCGCCGTCGGCGCGACGGCGACGTTCGACCACCTGCATCCGGACACGAACTCCCGACGGCCGCTACACCCGGAGCCATGACCACCTACAGCGACATCGAGCGACGCCACTACAAGCCGCACCTGCCCCGACTGTGGGTCGACCAACGTGCACGTGCAGTGGCTCCCGGTCGACACCGTCGGCGACGACAGGACCGTGGAGTACATCCCCGGCGCACACCGATGCCGGGACTGCCGCAACCGTCAGGGGTAGCTGTCGCCGGCTGAGCACACGCAGCCGGTCCGGTCGGTGCGCCGCCCTCAGCCTCATGACCTCCTCCCCACAACGGCCAGGCACCACGTACGCCAGTAGGTCATCGGCGGCTCGCCACACCGCCGGGCTCGATCGACGGCGCCCGCAGTCAGCTGAACTGCCCGCCGCAGCACGGCGGGGCTGGCGTGAGCCGTCAGGCGGTCGAGGAGTTCCCTGTCAGCGTTGAGGGCAGCCGTCACGATCGCCACCGCGCTGGCCTCCTCGTTGGGGGTCAGCGGCATGGGCCCTCCCGACGGTGGAGGAGCCAGAGGGCCACGAAGGGACCCCCCTTGGACCCGTGGCCCTCTGGGGCCCTCTGGGGCCTCCTGGTTAACCAGAGTTCCCTAGAAGTCCCTAGAGGGCCACGACTGGGGGTAGGCCCCCTGGTGGATCCCTGGATCACCCGCATCCCTCCTCCTCGCGGGCGTCCTCGCCCTCCTCCAGTACTTCACCGAGGAGGCGCCAGCACCACTGACCCGTCGAGCCGTCCGCTTTGCGCGAGCGCACGGACCGGGCAACGCCCTCCTTGGCCCGCTTCACCGTCCGCCAAGCGTGGCCAGCCTTGTGCGCCAGCTCCTGGAGCTCGCCGGCCGGCACTGGCCCCTCCGCCAACACGTCCTCGAGCCACTCCACGGCGGCGTCCCGCTCGGGCGTCTCCTTGCGGGCGTCCGACTTGAACCCGACGAGCTCGTCGGCGCTGAGCTGCACCGGCTCGCGCTGCCAGGCGATGATCGGCAAGCCGACCATGTGGCCGTCGTCGAGCCGCTGGGGGACCTCCTCTACCCGGTAGCCGAGCGTCGCCGGCCGGGCGGCCAGGTTGCCCTTGGCCGAGGCCATCACCCGTAGCCCCGGGTTCGTCTCCTGGTCGGGATGAGCGGCGAACAACAGCACCGACCGGGCGTTGCCGCCGATGCCGACGGAGCCGCCACCTCGATCGAGGGCGGAGAGCCCCGCTGCCTTGTTGAGGTGACGGATGCCGACGAAGGCAGCCCCCGTCTCGGCGGCCGTGAGGTTCAGCGGGCCGAGCGCTCGCCGGATCGATGCGTCGTTGTTCGAGTCGACCCGCTCGTTCAGGTACGCGACCAGCGGGTCGATGACGACCAGGTGGAGGCGGTGCTCCTCCACGGTGCGGGCCAGTCGTCGGAGGTCGTCAGGGATGGCGAGCGGTACGACGTTGCCGTGCTCGTCGCGCTGCAGCCCGAAGAAGCGGACGCGGTCCTCGTCGACATCGGCGGCGAGGAGGCGAGGCCCGACGGTGTCGTCGATGGCGTCCTCGGCGGACACGATGAGCACGCCGCCGGCGCCTCGTTCGGGCTCCGCTCCGTCGGGCATCGGCCGGCCGCGGGAGATCCGTGCAGCGAGGTCGAGGGCGACGGTGCTCTTCGACTGGTTCGGCTGGCCGTCGAAGATCGTCACCTTGCCGTAGGGGACGCGGCCCTTCCACAGCCACTGGACGCGCCGCGTGGCCACGTCTCCGAAGCCGAGCGTGGGCAGGGCGACGATCTCCTCGGGCGGCGGCCCGGGGTGAGCGCCGTTGCGGTGTGCGGCACACAGCCAGCGACCGTCGACCTGGCGGAGCTCGGTGCCGGCGCCACACCGGGAGCAGATCGGGGCGGTCGTCGAGGCCGTCGAACGACGGCCGGTCATGGCCGCCAGCCCCTCTCGATCAGGCTCGACCCGACGTCGACGATCTCATGGCGGCCCTGTGCCTCACGGCAGGGTCCGCAGCAGCCGATCCCGACCACGGCCACCACGCCAGTGAGGGGCCGGGCGAAGCCACGCGGATGCCGGATCCGGAGCTCGCGCGCTAGCGGCGCCGCCACGACAACCTGGTGGAGCTCGTCGACGACCTGCCCGCAGTGGTCGCACCGGCGTTCCTCCCGGTCGTCGTGGCGACCGACATGCCGACTTGAACACCGGCCACACTGCAAGCCGGCCTGAGGGTGAAGAGCGCAGAGGATGGCCCCGGCGCCGTCCCGGACGACGTGCACACACGCCATGAGCGGCGGTCGGCGGGCATAGTTGAGGACCGCCGCCGCCACGATCTCAACGTTTCGGTCTCCGCTGCCGGCCGGAGGCGTGTGGCTAGAGTTGGCCATGACGACCTCCCTCGAGCCCACCCGGCCGACGACGGTCCTCCACGGTGCCCTCGGTCCCGCCGGCCGAGGGCACCGTCGCGTGGTCGTGGTACTGGGCGGCGAACCGCAGCGCCTTCACGGCCTCCCGGTTGGCGAGCACCTCTCCCCGGGCCTCCTTGAGCGTGATGGCGCTGCCGTAGCGAACGCGCCAGTCGAAACCGAGGCCTGTGAGCACCGCTAGCAGCTCGTCGAGGGTCGCTGACCGAACCAGGGCCTCGGGATCCAGAAAGGCGCCTGCTGCAGCGCCGGTGGGTCCGCCGTCCGGCGGCGTCGCGTGCGTCGGGATTGCGGCACGTCCCATCCGATCCAGCAGCACGTCGACCTCGACGCCGAGACGGGCTGCCAGGACGTCGACGGCCCAGCCCGCCAGGATGGCGAGGTGTTCGACGTCGAGCGGTTCTGCTTCCTGCGCCAGCTGGCGCACCGTGGGCACGTCCTCGTCGACGGCAGCGGTCACCAGCGCGACGCAGCGCTGCCTCGGCGTCGCCGGCGTCATAGGTCGGCCCCGGCAGACTTAACCTCGGCCTGACGTCGAGGTTCGGCGTTGAGCGCCGGCCTCTCCCGACGGATCAATGCCGCGACCTTGCGGATCGCGCTCGCGTCTTCGACGACTGCCGGCAGCCCTTGCGACGAGGTCGAACGCTCGACGAGCTGGGCCGCCGCGGTCCGCACGTCGTTGGTCACCTCCAGCAGGCCGCTCACCTCAGCGCCTCGGTGACCGCCAGGGCGAGGGCCGCCTGCACCCACGCCTCGTACTCCGCCAGCGTGATGGTGTGTCGGACGGCCTCGACCAGGTCGTCGTCGGTCGCGTTGTCGGGTAGCTCGGCTACCACCTTGGAGACCACCTCGTCGAGCGATCGCAGAGCGGTCACGCCGGCACCCGGCGGTGGTCCTGATCAGCCAGGGCCGCCATCCATGCCTGGACGTCGGCGGGCTGGTACCGAACGAACCGGCCGACCTTGAGGGCGGGCGGGCCCACACCGCGGGATCGCCACGACCGCAGCGTGTCAACGGGAACCGAGAGGATCTCGGCCAGCTGGATCGGTGTCAGCAGGGGAGCTGGTGAAAGTGCTTCGGCCACACGGCCTCCTTTCCGAAGAGGGAGGAGGCCGACGGGCTCAGCTCAGGTGGCGACGACCTCCAGGGGCGGGAGAGGAGGCGCAGGCGGGCCTTGTGCCGAGATCAGGGAGGCGGAGCGGGGCGCGGTCGGCGGCGGTCCAAAGCCCTGGTCGGGCCTTGCCGCTGCAGTCCCGGAAGCGAGGACCCGAACCCCAGTCCCCATGCCGACAGCTCGAGCAAACGCTTGGGCGGTCGCGCGGGTGAGTGCGGCAGCGTCGGCCAGCACGGCGTTCGCCCAAGCCACGAAGTCCGTTGTCCCCATCTGAAACTCAGGGCTGCCTGCTTGCTGGTGCGCTTGCTCCAGGCGGTGCCAGCCGGCGTCGGTGGCCATCGCTCGACGAACCCGTGCTGGTTCAGGACGGAGGACGTCGTGGCGGGCGCAGAAGGCGATCGGACCGACCTGGACACCGCAGCTGGGGCAGTGCGGCGCCAGCGTCGCCGCGCTCATGTCGTGGTCGTCGACACCGCTGTTGGCCATTCCGACCGCTCACCTTAGATCACAGGAGTGACGGGACAAGGGATGGCGTGCATCGGCGCTCACTAACGCCTTGCTTCCCCCGTGGCGACCGGCGCCGCCCCAGCCCTCGCCGGCACCTCAAGGCCCGCCAACCCGCCAGACCACCACCCACCACGCGCCGCCGCCTCGCCCCCCTCGACGCCGCCCAAGCCAGCGCCGCCAGACCAACCACCGCCCGCGCCGCCGCCTCAGTCCCTCGCCGGCGCCCACGCCGCCACCGCCGCCCAGAACCCAGCCATACACACTTGCAGGTTTCGCTTTGGCGAAACCTTGCAACCGCGCTGCCTACCTTCGTCACGCCCTCCACGTCACATCGACACGCTCGGGATCGAAGCGGTTGCGGCCGCGCACCGCCGGCCCGATCGTCACCCGCTCGACCACGGCGGCCAGGACGGCTCGCCGGCGATCCGTGCTCAGCTCGGTCCAGCTGGCTCGCAGTACGCCGGGCTCGAACTGGTCCAGCGTTGCGCTGGCCGTCTGGCGCCGCAGCGCGGCCTCGGCGACCTCCAGCCGCTGCTCCACGCCTTCCTTCGCCCGCAGCCACTCCCGCCGGGACAGTTCGCCGGCGGCCCACATCTCGGCGAGCTCGTCGAGGCGCGCCTGCAGGTCGATCACGGCCTGGGCGGCGCTGTCGTCGTCGGCGGCCTCAGCCAGCGCCTCGGCCAGCGCCGGGCTGTCAAGGCGGATCAGAACGGCCTCGGTGATGAGCTCCTCGAGCGGCTCGGCCAGGATCACCACGCCGTTGCAGCCGTCGGGCTTCGGGGGGCAGCCGTACTTGCGGGTGCCCCCCGGGGCCGAGGTACGCAGGCGGGCACCGCACCTCCCGCACCGCAGCAGGCCTGTCAGCAGGTGCCGTCCCACGCCCTGCTGGCGCCGGCCTGGGTCGTCGAGCACGAGCCGGAGCCTCGCGCACGTGGCGGCGTCGAGGATCGCCGGCCAGTCGCCCTCACCGACGACCTCGCCCCGGTGCACCCGCTGCCCACACAGACGAGGCTGGCGGAGCAGGTTCCGGAGCGCCTGCGCCGTCCACTCCCGTCCTGTGCTGGTGCGGACGCCCAGGGCCCGCCAGTCGAGCACGATGCCTCGCAGGGACTCGCCGGCGAGCACCCGCTGGGCGGCCTCACGGATGGCCTCCGCCTCCGCCGGTACGGTCTCGGACCAGTCCCGGGTGAGGCCGAATGCCCGGGGCCCGCCGTCCTTGTGGCGGCCGTTGGCGGCGTGGTGCGCCTTGGCTCGCCGGGTGCGTAGCGAGTTGGCCTCGCTCTCACCCTTCGCCATCGAGGCGAGGAGTCCCAGCACGCCCTCGCCCATGGCCGTCGACGTGTCGATCGAGTCGTGGACGCTCACGAGCGTGGCGCCGGCGTCCTCCAGCGCGTCCAGTAGAGGGCCAACTTGGCGGATGCCCTGCCGGGTGAGGCGGTCGAGCTTCCACACGACCACGGCGTCGACCATGCCGGTCTCGAGGTCGCCCAGGAGTGCCTGGTAGCCCGGGCGTCGGGCGGTGCGGCGGTAGCCGCTCTCCAGGTCGGTGTGGACGGTGGCGACCTCGTACCCCTTCACCTGGCACAACGCCCGGCAGTCCGCCTCCTGGTCGGCACGGCTCCGCTCCTCCGGGCGGTCCTTCGAGAGGCGGGTGTAGATGGCGGCGCGAGGCATGCCCGCACACTAGTAACGCAAGTTCACCGGGGTGGCCATCCGGTCGCTCGACGAGCTGGTCGAGCGGGACA
>JAUJLZ010000108.1:4041-6495 GCA_030447125.1 Acidimicrobiales bacterium | reverse complement strand
CGGACCACGCCGTAGCCCACCACAGTGCCGTCGATGGTGCCGGCGAGGACGAGTTGGAGGGGGTCCTCGAGGGCAGTGGTCAGGGAAGGCAGGGCCGGCCGGGCCCGGCTCTCCCGTTGCGACCACACCATTCCCCCACGGTGGTCGCTCTGCTCCGCCACCGCCTCCTCGGCCAGCTCGGCCAACCGGGGGAGGTCGTCCACGCCGGCGAGGCGTGCGCCCTCCTCCGCTGGCGGTGTCACACTACGAAGTCCTGATCTGGGCGATCTTGTTGAGAATGGTCTTGCGCCCCCGGTGCTCCTCCTCGTAGACCCGGACGGCTTGGAGCTCATCAGGCGAGAGGCTCGAAAGACGGGGGACGACCTGAGAGGCTGACAACGACTCGTAGTCGGGGATGGCCAGGGCTCGAGTGGCGGCTTCATCACGGACCGGGGTGGCGGGCGTGGGGGCGACTGGAGTGTGGGCGGGGGCCGGGGGCGCGGGCACCGGGCCAGAAGCGAAGGTAGGCCCCGATGGGGACGCTCCGGGCCCGGGTGCCCAAGCGGCCCGTCCCTGGGGACCGGTCCCTGCTGTTCCGGCTGGTCTCGGGGGCTCGCCCTCATCGGGCAGGATGCCGAGCTGCTGGAGTGTCATGCGGGCCTGGTACATGGCCCGATCGACCACCTTCTCGGCCTGGGTCCGGCCCTGGGACATGGCCAACTGGCCCACCATGCGGGCCACACCGACCTGGGGATCGACCTGGCGACGGCCCCGCTCCACGAGGGTGGGTACGAGGTCGCGAGCCGCCACCGCCAACCCCACCGGGGCGTAGACGAACAAATCGACGGCCTGCTCGAACGGGCTCTTGGTGTCAGTCATCTCACCATTCTCCCCCGGAGGCGTCCCAACGGAAAGGTGGGCACCGCGGCCCGGCGTCAGACGCAGTCACGGCACAAGAGCAAGGTCTCGTCGGCCAGCTGACTTGGGTGCTTCACAAGGAAGCACGACTGACAGACGAACTCACCAGGGGCTCGGGGTCTGACCTTGCCCCCTTCACCCTTGTCCTCGACCTCCAAAGGCTCGTCGTCATCGTCTTCCTCTTCGTCTTCGGCGACGACCAGGCGGTCTTTCAGGATGGTGTCGAGGTCGGCCTCGACGTCGTCGGGGTCGGGCTCGTCATCGTCGTCCTCACTGCTCTCTTCGTCGTCGCCCGAAGCGGCCGCCTTGGCCTTGGTCGTCTTCGAACGAGGGGGTGCGCCAGCCACGACCACGGCGTCGGCCTCCGCGTCCTCCTCGTCCAAGGTGTCGTCGTCGTCGTCGTCCTCGGTGTCGGGAAATTCGTCGTCCACGACGAAGCCAGCATCGACCTCGTCCAGCACTTCGACGTCGTCGTCGGGGCCCTCAGGGTCTTCGGGCTCGGTGTCTACATCCATTTCGTCGTCATCGAGGTCGTCGGCCATACGGTCCTTCGTAGGGAGGGTGAGCAGGTGGTCAGGCGGGAGAACCGGCGCCGGACTCTATCCATTCCCCGCCACGATGGCCGCACCGGCCACCGGACCTCTCCGGGGAGAGGGCCGGCGACGGGTGGGAGGTGCCCAGCGAGCCGTTGGGGCCGTCGGCTGGATCTGCCGGCGCCAGCAGCCGTTGGCTCCCCTGCACCGGTCGAACCTGAGACGTTTGCTACTGAGCTGCGCTGGGCCCCTCGGCCCCGGTACCTCAACCACCACGTCGAACGAACGGCGAGCGACCCGGCGCTGAGGAACAGACCTTTCTTGCCACGCGAGAGGTCAGGTGTCAAGGAGGTGGCGTGGTGGAAAACTAGGGCGCTACCAGCAGCGACGCGCGTCGAGGCTGGTCAGGACCAGCCTAGAAATGTCGGGTCGGGATCAGAAGTGCTGATCACGAAAGGCAAGGACATCAGCCACGTACGCCCGAGTTGACGGGAAGATCCCCGACGTCTGCACCGCGCCCAGTCCCTGGTAGTACCCGGCCAGGGCGGTGGCGGCGTCGCCGTCGGTGCGGTCCAGGAGCCAGCGCAGGTAGCGGGCCGCCATGCGGATGTTGTCGTTCGGATCGAAGGGATCGAGGGGGACGCCGATCAAGACGTCCTCCATCCAGGTGGCGGTGTCGGGCATGATCTGGCCGATGCCCATGGCGCCGGCGGAGGAGACGACGTCATGCTGCCACCCCGACTCCAACCAGGTCATGGCCATGAGCAGGTCGAGCGGGGCGCCGTACTCCCCGGCCCAGCGTTCGAAGGTGGGGACCAGGGCCAGGCGCTCGGGGGAGGCCTGGAGCCGGGCAGGAAAGCGGGAGGTATCCACCCCTCCTCCACTGGCCCGGGGCCGCACGTCCGCCGGGGCGTCGCCCACACCCTCGATGGCGAGCTGGTCGCCGGCCCGGAGCCGGTGGATGTCGTCGATGCCGTTGGCTTCGGCCAAGGCGACGACGGTCACGCCGTAGGCGTTGGCGATG
>JAUJLZ010000108.1:0-3941 GCA_030447125.1 Acidimicrobiales bacterium | reverse complement strand
CAGGGCGAGGACCTGACCCGCGAACACGCGGTCGATGTCGTCGATGTCGTTGGCTTCGGCCAGCTCGCCCGTGGTCACGCCGTGGTCGGCGGCGATCTGGGACAGGGTCTCCCCTTGGCCGATGGTGTGCATCCCGGTGGCCGCGGTTCCGGCGACGGCGACAGCACCGACGGCAACCAAGGCCAAGAGACGCTGCCGCGGGGGGCGACGGTGGGTAGCCGGGGACTTGCTTGGGCGCACGGGTTCCTCCACGTCCGCCCGCGGACCGTCAGTATGACTGAACCTCGTCGTGCTCGGCAACCCCTCCCGCCCCTCCAGCCCCAGCACAGGAGGTAGGGCGGGGGGTGGAGGCGGCGTTCGGCCTCTCAGCGGTGCTGACGACGACGCTCGGTCCGTCGCTCGGCCTCGAGGCGCTCGAGCCCGTTCTCACCATGGTCGACGAAGCGCATGAGCTGGGCCACGGCCCGGTGTCCGGCCTGGTTGGCGATCAGCGAATGCATCTGCTGGCACAGCCGCCGGTAGGACGGGTGACCCTGAGCGGTGGTGCGCAGCTCGAGCATGTGCATGGCCTCCCGAGCGTTGAGCTGCAGCGAGAAGCGCAGCCGGTAGGCCAGCGACACTGCGTAGGGCGCCTGCTGGGCGAAGTCGCGCTCGAGCTCGTGGTGGAGCGCCGCCGAGCGATCCATGGCCTCGCCGAAGCGACCCTCGCCGCCCGCCTCGACGACCGCTTCGGGCAGGCTGTAGCCGTGCCTCGGTGACAGAGGCTGCCACTCGATGGTCAGCATGCGGTGGCGCTGCAGGTCCCGGAAGGCCCCGTAGTCGGCGCACACGTCGAAGCGGTAGGAGATCCGCTCCAGGGCGCGACCCGGTTTGTGGCGCCGGTTGGCGCGGTCCCCCACGTAGGCGGCCACCAGGGCCCCACGCTCGGCCTGGTTCAGCTCGCGCACCCGCTCCAGGATGTGGGCCTCGTCCCAGTCGAGGTGGGGGTAGAGCATGGCGGCCA
This sequence comes from Acidimicrobiales bacterium, assembly GCA_030447125.1. Next base: position 2,938 of record JAUJLZ010000108.1, on the reverse strand, counting down.
GCAGCTTGTCCTCGCCGTCGGGATCGAAGTCGACCAACGTCACCTGGGGCGACGGCTCGTCGGCCTCGGGGCCCGGCCCGGCGAAGAGCGCAGCCGCCACCTCGGCCGTGGCCTCCCGGGTGGAGCGCAGGTAGTCGGTCCATGCCCCGCCCCGCTCGGGGCGGTCGACGCGGGTCAGGAACGAGGGGATGACCTTGCGCAGCTCGGGGAGCATGAGCTCGGCGTAGGCCCGGGCCTCGGGGAGGGGGTGGGCCCGCATGCGCATGAGCAGGGCCTCGTAGCCCTGGCCGTTGCCATAGATGCCCACGTTCGACAGCGACGCCGCCGGCAACACCCCCCGCACGGCGTCGAGGGCCTTGGCCCGGGTCGACCGCCGGTGCACGAAGTCGGAGTCCCCCGCCGCCTTGGGGTAGCGCTGGCGGCACCATTCCTGGACCAGGGGCACGAGCTCGGCGTAGGCGTCGAAGATGCGATCCATGTCGCCCACGTAGCGGGTGCCGAGGGGCGAGGCCAACAGCTCCGGGTCCCGGTAGTAGCGATAGCGGCCACCGAGGCGATCGTCGTAGGCGATGTAGCGGGTCGACTGTTCCAGGTAGGACATGAGCCGGCCCCACTCCAGGACCTTGGTGAGCAGGTTGGAGGCCTGCTCACAGGCCAGGTGGACGCCCCCGAGCTGGGCCACGGAGTCGTCGCCGTACTCGAGGAACACCGTGTCGTAGAGGCGTTCAGCCCGCTCCAGGCCCACGGTGGCGTCGATGGCCAGGTCGCCCTCGACGTCGAGATCGCCCACGAACTCGTCGAGGAACAGCCGGCGCAGGCTCTTGTGGGTCCGGCTGTATCGGGCGAAGAGCGCCCCCTTGACCACCTCGGGCAGGTTGACCAGGGCGAAGACCGGACCCTCGACGTTGGTGACGTAGCGCCGCAGCACATCGGCCTCGTCGGGGGTGAACTCCTCCCGCACGTAGGTGGCGACACTCGGAACGGACACGGTCGCCGATCCTAGGAGGAGGTCTGTGCTGGTCGGTGGACCTACCCGCGCAGCGTGGCCGGGTGGCGCTCCTCGACTGCGGCCACCAGCCGGCGCCGGGTCCCGGCGACGTCCTCGTCGGTCAAGGTGCGATCGGGCGCCTGGAAGCGCACCGTCCAGGCCAGGCCGCGACGCCCGGCTGCCACCCGATCGCCCCGGTAGACGTCGAAGAGGCGCACGCCCACCACCAGGGGTCCACCACTGGCCCGTAGCGTGGCTTCCACCTTGGCCGCCGGCGTGGCCTCGTCGACCTCGAAGGCGAGGTCGATGTCACTGGAGGGGAAGCGGCTGATCGGGCGGAACGCTCCACCACCATGGGGGAGGGCCAGGACCCGGGCCACGTCGAGCTCCAGCCACGCCACCCGCTCGTCGATGTCGTGAGCGGCGAGGACGTCGGGGTCGATCTCGCCGACCAGGCCGATGGCGACGTCGTCGCCGAGGATGCGGGCCGTGCGCGTGGGGTGCAGGCCCGGGGCCGAGGTGGCTTCGAGCCGCCACCCGTCGAGCACCAGGCCGTCGGCCACCAGGTGCCAGACCGTGACCGCCTCGGTGGCATCCCTGCCCGCCGCCGCGTGGGCCAGGACCTCCACCTCCTCGGGGAGGTGGTCGTCGGCCACCGAAGCCGATCGGCGGCGGCAGAAGGTGTGGCCCACTTCGAACAGCGACACCCCCGTCTGGCGATGCCGGCTGTTGTAGGCCACGGCCGTGACCAGGCCGGGCAGGAGCGAGGTCCGGAGCAGGGACTCCTCGGCCACGAGGGGATTGGCCACCGCGACGGCGTCGGCCGGGTCGAGGCCACAGCGGGAGAGGATGGCCGCCGACACGAACGTGGTGGTCCAGGCCTCGTCGGCACCGGCGCCAGCCATGATCTGGCGGAGACGGCGGCGGTCACGCTGGTAGGGCGTGAGCCCACCGGTGAGGGGGCTGCGGGGCAGCGTGGACGGGATGCGGCGGTACCCGTGCAGGCGGGCGATCTCTTCGATGACGTCGATCTCTGCCGCGCTGTCGAGCCGCCAGGGGGGCAGCGTCACCTCGAGGCCACCGTCGCTGGTAGAGGCCGGGGTGAAGCCGATCGGATCGAGCAGGCGGGCGATGGCGCCGGCGTCGAGGTCCGTGCCCAGCAGCTCGTTGACCCGGCTGGTGCGCACCAGGACCGGCTGGCGGTCGGGAAGCCGGCCGACGACGTCGACGGACGGCCCGGCGGGCACGGCCCCCGCCGGCGCCAGGAGCTCGCAGAAGCGGGCCACGGCGCGATCGATGCCGGTCCAGTCGCACCCCTTCTCGAAGCGGGCGGAGGCTTCACTGCGCAGCTTGAGGCGCCGGGCCGTGCGCGACACCGACAGCGGATCGAACCAGGCCGCCTCGAGCACGATCTCGGTGGTGGTGTCGTCGATCTCCGAGGAAGCGCCTCCCATCACCCCGGCAATGCCCACCGGCTGGTCCTCGCCGTCGCAGATCACCAGGTCGTCCCCGCTCAGGGTGCGGGTGACACCGTCGAGGGTGACCAGTTGCTCGTCGGGCCGGGCCCGCCGGACTCCGAGGCCCCGCCCGGGGAGTCGGGTGAGATCGTAGGGATGGGTGGGTTGGCCCAGCTCGAGCATCACGTAGTTGGAGGCGTCCACCACGTTGTTGATGGGGCGCATCCCGGCGTGCTCCAAGCGCTGGGCGATCCGCGCCGGCGACGGCCCCACGGTGACGCCGGTGAGCACTTGGGCGACGAAGCGCCCGCAGCGCTCCGGGTCGTCGACGTGCACCGAGACCCTGGCAGTGCGCTCGACGTCGTGGCCCACGTCGAGCTCCGGCTCAGGGAGGCGGAAGGGCAGGTCGAGGCGGGCGGCCAGGTCCCGTGCTACCCCAGCCACCGACATGGCGTCGGGCCGGTTGGCGTTGACCTCGAGCTCGAGCACGGTG
>JAUJLZ010000107.1 GCA_030447125.1 Acidimicrobiales bacterium | reverse complement strand
GCCTGGGCATCAGCCAGATGCACGTGTCCCGGCTGCTCTCGCGCAGCCTCGAACGCCTCCGGGAGCTGGCCGAGCGCAACGGGTCCACCACCTGAGCCACGGGCCCCGTGCAGGCACTGCCCCCGCCGGGAGCCGGTGGTGGGGCACGCTGGCGCCATGGCCGCTCCTCACTCCCATGTCCCCGGCGAGGGTCGGCGCCGGTCGAGCGCGCGCAGTCGACGCCTCCTCGTCGTCCTGCTCGCGCCCTTCCTCGCCGCCACCGCCTTGGGTGTGCTCACCCTGTGGCCGGGTGACGCGCCGGCCGACGTGGCCCCGGAGCTGGGTGCGCCCGGCGAGCTGTTCGACGCCCGGGTGGTCGGGGTGGAGCGGGGAGCGTGCACGGGTACGCCGGCGGAGGCGGGCATCCGCTGCCTACGGGCGGAGGTGGCCCTGTTGGAGGGCCCGGACGAAGGCGAGGTGATCGACCTCCCCGAGCAGTCCGACGTGGGTGGGGCGATCGGCCTGGAGATCGGCGACACCATCGTCCTCGGGTACTTCCCCGGTGCCGGCGAGGGCTTCGAGTACAGCTTCGCCGACCGCCAGCGCCTGGGCCCGCTGTTCCTGCTGGTCGGGATCTTCGTGCTCGCCGTGGTCGGCCTCGGCCGTTGGCAGGGGCTGCGCGCCCTGCTGGGCCTGGGGGTGAGCCTGCTCGTGCTCACCACCTTCGTGCTCCCGGCCGTGCTCGAGGGGACCAACCCCCTGGCCGTGGCCCTGGTGGGCTCGGCGGTCATCGCCGTGGTGGCCCTGTACCTGGCCCACGGGGTCAACGCCTGGACCACCACCGCCCTGGTGGGCACCCTGTCGAGCCTGGCCGTGGTCGGGCTCTTGGGAGCCCTGTTCGTCGACGCCGCCCAGTTCAGCGGCTTGGCCGACGAGGAGGCCAGCTTCCTCCAGATCACCGCCGGCCAGATCGACCTGCGGGGCCTGCTGTTGGGTGGGATCGTCATCGGGGCGCTCGGGGTGCTCGACGACGTCACCGTCACCCAGGTCTCGGCCGTGTGGGAGCTCCATGGCGCCAACCCCGGCCTCGGCCGCTGGGCGTTGTACCGCTCGGCGCTGCGCATCGGACGCGACCACATCGCCTCGACGGTCAACACCTTGGTCCTGGCCTACGCCGGCGCCTCGCTCCCACTGTTCCTGCTGTTCACCCAGGCCGACCAGGGGCTGGCCGACGTGGTCAACGGGGAGGCGGTGGCGGTGGAGGTGGTGCGGGCCCTGGTGGGCAGCGTGGGCCTGGTGGCCTCGGTCCCGCTGACCACGGCGCTGGCCGTGGTGGTGGTGGCTTCCGAGCAGGGCGAACCCGCGCCGGCGGAGGGGTAGGGCGCCGTCTCACGGTCAGCGGCCCGTGGAGCCGAACCCTCGCGTTCCCCGGCTCGACGGGGGAAGGGCCTCCACCGTCGAGAACGCCACCTGGGCCACCGCCTGCACGACGAGCTGGGCGATGCGGTCACCCCGGTGCACCTCGTAGTCGGCCTCGGGGTCGGTGTTGACCAGCAGGACCTTCACCTCGTCGCGGTAGCCGGCGTCGATCAGCCCGGGGGTGTTGAGGCAGGTCACCCCGTGGTTGTGGGCCAAGCCGCTGCGGGGCTGCACGAAGCCGGCCCAGCCTTCGGGCAGGGCCAGGGCCAGGCCGGTGGCCACCAGGGCCCGCCCGCCGCCGGCCCGGAGCACGGCCCCGTGGCGGGCCACCAGGTCCGCCCCCGCGTCACCGGCGCGGGCGTAACGGGGCAGGGCCAGGTCGGGGTCGAGGCGGACCACAGGAACGTCGAGCACCGACGCAGCGTACGATCCGGGGGTGCTCGCGTGGATGGACCTGGAGATGACCGGCCTCGACCCGGGCCGCCACGTCATCGTCGAGATCGCCACCCTGATAACCGACGACGAGCTCGAGGTGGTGGCCGAGGGCCCCGACCTGGTCATCCACCAACCGCCTGAGGTGATGGCGGGCATGGGCGACACCGTGCGCGACATGCACAGCCGCAGCGGGTTGCTCAAGGCCATCGAGCAGTCCGACGTGACCCTCGAGCAGGCTGGACTGACCACCTTGGCGTTTCTGGTCGAGCACGTGCGCGAGCCACAGTCGGTCCCCCTGTGCGGGAACTCGATCGGGACCGACCGCCGCTTCCTCGCCGCTTACCTACCTCAGATAGAGGACTACCTCCACTACCGCTCGATCGACGTCTCCACCTTCAAGGAGCTGGCCAAGCGTTGGTACCCCGAGGTGGTCAACGGCGCGCCCCGCAAGGCCGGAGGCCACCGGGCCCTCGATGACGTGCGCGAGAGCCTGGCCGAGCTGCGGTACTACCGCGAGGTGCTGTTCAAGCCGCCGGTCAAGCCGTCGGCAGATCCCGCCCCTTCCACCTGACCCGGCGCCGCACGAAGGTCGCCACCAGCGATCGGGTGAAGACGGCGACGAAGATGGCCAGAGGCGCGAGGTACAGCGCAGCGGTGACCGCCCCAAAGGTGCCGAGGCGCCGGAGCAGGACGCCGAGCTGGACGGCGGCGATGAGGTAGCAGCCCGCGGCCACGGCGGGGGCGTCGGCCACCAGCACCAGCGGAGCGCTGAGCGCAGCCAGCCAGGCGACGAGGAGCACCAGGGTCAGGGGACGGACGGACGGGGCGGCGGAGGCGAAGTTCTTGGTGAAGCCCTCCACGAGCTGGGACAGGCCGGCCGGGTACATGCGAAAGGTGATGGTGCCCCGCCCGCCGGAAAGGGTGACCGCCAACCCGGCCTCCCGGTAGCGCCGGGCCAGGGCCGCGTCGTCGAGGATGGCGCCTCGCACCGAGGCGTGGCCGCCCACCGAGCGGTAGTCGCCGGCAGTGGTGATCAGGCAGGGTCCAAAGGCACCCACCCTGGCGGCTGCGGGTCGCGGGGTGAAGGCTCCCGTGCCCATCATGGCCACCAGGTTGAACAGCGCCGCCAACCGCTCGTGGGGGCGGGGGACCTCGTGCCAGGGCTGCACCGAGTACAGCCCGCCGGCCCGTTCGGCGGCGACCCGCAGCCGGTCCAGGCCCCCGGGCTCCAAACGGGTGTCGGCGTCGAGGAACACCAACAGGGGGTTGACGGCCAGGCCCGCCCCGGTGTGGCAGGCCCAGGCCTTGCCCTGCCAGCCCGCAGGCAGATCGGGGGCGGCGGCCAGGACCGCCCCACCCTGGCGGGCCACCGTGGCGGTGCCGTCGGTCGAGTGGTCGTCGACCACGATCACCTCGTCTCCCGGGTGGAGCTGGGGCCGAAGCGACGCCAGCAACACGGGCAGCGCCTGCTCCTCGTCGCGTGCGGGGACGACGACCGACAGTGGTGGGACACGGTGGAGCCCCCCGATGGCGGACGGGACCGGGACGCGCCACAGCAGCCACCATCCGGCGAACCAGCCGAGGGCGAAGGCGACCAGGTCGACCAGCACGGCGGTTCAGGCCACCAGCCAGGCCGACGCCCGCACCTCGCTGCCGGTGACCAACCAGAGCCGGAGACCGCCCTCGTCGGCGTCGCTGAGCAGCGTCAGCTCGTCGTTGGCCTGCACCGGCTCGCGGTACTCCATCTCGGCCAGGCGGGGGACGAGGCCGTGCCGGGCCATCTCGTCCTCGACGGGGAGCCACAGGGCGGTGTTGTTGACGTGGCCGTAGACGTCCAGATCGCTGGATCGCAGTGGCCAGGCCCGGGTCTGGACGTCGGTCGGGGGCGGGGGGTGGTGGAGTCGACTGGAGGTGCGGCGCCCCCCGGTCGAGGGTCCGTAGACAGCCACGAAGTCCTCGGGGACGCGGGTGGGACGGCCGTCGTCCCCCAGGTGGATCCACACCGCGCCCACCTCGACCAGTCCCTGATCGGAGCGCAGCGAGGTGCGGCGCTCGCCCCAGCGACCGCCGAAGCCCGAACAGAAGGTGGCGATGGTGAGCTCCTCGCCGAGGAGGGGCCACGCTCCGGGCACGGACACCCAGGTGCGGCGCACGAGCCAGGGTGAGGCGGGATCGAAGCCGGCGTCGGCCAGATCGTCGTTGCCCGCATCCTGCACCGCCCGGGCCAGGGCGTCGAGTCGCAGACGGCGGGAGGGATCGGTGTCGCCGTAGCGCACCCGCCCGGTGGAGATGAACCGTCGGCCCTTGCCGGGGAAGTTGACGAGCTCGCTCGACGGCGAAGGCGACGGCGACGGCGACGGCGACGGCGATGGCGACGGCGACGGCGATGGAGATGGCGGGGCAGGCGTGGGCACGCCCCCATGCTGGCCCATCCCTCCACCCAAGAGCGGAGGAGGGGGCCTACGGTGGCCCGCCGTGAGCCGGCTGGACCAGCGCGAGGGTGACGAGCGGCGGTTACGCCGTTCGGCGCTGCTGGCCGGCGTGGGTGACGGCGTGGTCGCCACCGCCCTCGCCCTCCTGGCGGCCGGCCTCACCCGTGACCCCTTGACCGTGGCCACGGTCTTTGCCGCCCAGCACCTTCCCTGGGCGGTGGTGGCGGTGGCGGGGCGCTCGGCCTGGGCGGATGCCGACCGGCGCACCGTGCTCGGCCTCGGCATCACCCTTCGGGCCGTGGCCGTGGCCGTGGTGGGCCTGCTCGCCCTGGCTGGGGTCGAGACCGTGTTGTTCCTGGTCGCCGCCGCGCTGGCCGTGGGGGTGGGTGAGGCCCTGGCCGACCAGGCCGAGACGGGGGCCGGGGCCGGGGCCGGGGCCGGGGCCGGGGCCAGGGAAGGAGGCAGGGCCTCGGAGGTGGGCCAGCGACCGGTTCGAAACGCCATGGTCGGGTTGGCCGTGGTGGGCCTGCCGGTCGGGGGCCTGGTCTACGAGCTGGCCGCGGCCCTGCCCTTCCTGCTCGACGTGGGCGTGTTCGCCTTGGCGGCCCTGGCCGCCCTGTCGCTGCGAGCGCCGCTCTCGGATCGGGCGAGGGCGAGCGCGTCGCTCGGACCAGCTCCGCTCGTCGGTCCCGCCGGTGTGCCGGCGCTCGCGCCCGGTACTGCAGCCGTGACCATCGTGGCGGCCCTGTCCTCGGGCGCGGGCAGCGCCGTGGCCGGTGTCCTCGTGCTCTTCGCCCTCGACGACCTCGGCCTCGGGGCCCCCGCCTTTGGCCTGTTGCTGGCCGGGCTGGCCGCTTCCAGCGCGTTCGGCGCCCTGCTGGCGCCGTCGATCGGGCGCGTCGTCGGTCTGCGGGCCGGCCTGGCGATCGCCCTGGCCATCTCGGGGGCCGGCCACGTGGCCGCCGGCCTGGTGGGTGAGCCCGCCCGACCGTTGGCGGCGATCGTCGCCCTCGGCGCCGCCGCCGGCGGCTCGATGGCCGCCGGCGTCCTGGCCCGGGCGCTGCTCCACGTCGGTGCCGGTCGAGTGGTGGAGGGTGCAGACCTGGTGGCCTTCCATGTCCGGGTGTGGGGCAGCATCCCGCTGGGCGCCCTGCTCGGCGGGGTGGCCGCGGCCACGCTCGGCGTCTCCGGCCTGGTGGTGGCCAGCGGCCTGGTCTCGGTGGCCGCCGCCGCGGTGAGCACCGTGGTCGTGCCCGGTCGTTTCGCACCGCCAGGCGCGCCTGGGGCCACGAAGGCGGCGCAGGAGGAGAAAATAGGTTGACGCCGCATCGACGGCGTGGTCGTATGCCTGTGTGCCCCTGATCAGCCGGGGCCGAGCGCGGTCGGGAGGTGCGATGAAGCAGCGGCGAGCAGAAGAGCTCATCCATCAGCCGGGCACGTGCGTCCTCGCGCCTCGAGCCGTACCCACCGGCGCCACCGCCACGGCCATGCCCACCGTCGGGTGGTCCACCTTGGGAACCGTCGCTCTGTCGGAGCGGTCCTTTGGGAAGCGACTCGACGGGAACGGCATTCCGGCCCACGGCACCTGCCGGCCGAAGGAGCCTTCGACGTAAGCGACACCGCAAGCGTCGAAGTCACCCAGGCCGTCGGGATCTCCCGACGGCCTTTCTGATTTTTGGCGCCCGCCGCCACCACCCGGAAGGAAACGCAATGTCCATCGATGTGCTGATCGACGAGGAGGTGTTCGACGAGGAGGTGTCCGTCGACATCTCGTCCGCGGCCGCCTGCAACGACGGTACCGCCACCCTGGTCGGTCTCTTCTTCTCCGAGGACCTCCACGACATCGCCCGGGCCAAGCACCTGTGCACCACCTGCCCCGTACGCCGACCCTGCCTGGAGGCGGCGCTCGAGCGCCAGGAGCCATGCGGCGTGTGGGGGGGCGAGCTCTTCGTGAACGGTCGGGTGCTGGCGCACAAGCGCCGGCGGGGGCGGCCTCCCAAGCACCGCCCGGCCGAGGTCATGGTCATCGACGGGGTCGACGTGGTCGTCGTCCCCGAGATCCGCTCGGCCTGAGGACCTGGGAAGAAACACCTGGGCGCCTTCAGGGCGGTTGACCCGCGGGTTCTCCACCCGTGAAGCCCAGGTAGTTTCTTCCCGGTCCTGAAGGGCCGGGGCGCGGGGGCGGGGATATCCTCGGCGGCATCGACACGATGCCCGCCCAGGAGACCCCCCCGCCCCC
>JAUJLZ010000012.1:4678-19969 GCA_030447125.1 Acidimicrobiales bacterium | reverse complement strand
GGCCCTGCTCACCGCCGGGCGCCGCCTGGCCAAGGTCGTCGACCAGCTGGCCTGAACGTGGGCAGGAGGGCGGTCAGACGGAGAAGGCCGAGGGGCAGAAGTCGGCCAGGACGCAACGCTCGCAGCGGGGACGGCGGGAAAGGCACACGGCCCGGCCGTGGAGGATGAGGCGCAGGCTGAGCGCGCCCCGCTCGGCCGCCGGCACCATGGGGTTGAGCTCGGCCTCGACCTTGACCGGATCGATCTCGGTGGTCAGGTCCAGCCGCCGCGACAGGCGTCCGACGTGGGTGTCGACGGGCAGGCCAGGCAGGCCCAGGCCCACGCTGCGCATCACGTTGGCCGTCTTTCGCCCAACTCCGGGCAGGGCGGTGAGCTCGGCCATCGACGCCGGTACCTCCCCGTCGTGGTCCTCCACCACGGCCCGAGCCATCCCCAGCAGGCTCTTGGTCTTCTGGCGGAAGAACCCCGTGGGGTGGATCAGCCGCTCGACCTCGGCTGCGTCGGCGGCGGCCAGGGCGGCCGGGGTCGGGAAACGGGCGAACAGTGCGGGGGTCACCGAGTTGACCCGCTCGTCGGTGGTCTGGGCCGACAGGATGGTGGCGACGAGCAGTTGGAAAGCGCCTTGGTGTTCGAGAGCGCACAGCTCGGTGGCCGTGCCCGGGTACTCCTCCCCCAACCGCCGCAGCGTCTCTCGGGCCCGACCCCCCGGTGTACGCGGCCGTCGTCGCTCCACGACCGGGAGGGTAGAGGGCCGTAGCCTGCCCGCCGTGCGCACCCTCGAGATCAAGCGCCAGCTCGACCCTCACGATCTGGCGGCGGTGGCCGAGCTCCTGGCGGTGGCCGAGCGGGCCGACGGGCACCATGCCGTCAACGAGCACCGCTGGCTCGACATGGCCCAAGGCGGTCGGGCCAGCTTCGCCGGCCTGGTCGCCTGGGAGACGGGCCACCACCACCCCGTGGGCTACACCCAGGTCAGCCGGGGTCGCCACAGCTGGGCCCTCGACATGGTGATCGATCCCCACCACCGCTACGACGCTCGGGAGATCGGGCCGGAGATGCTCCAGCGTGCCATCGAGCTCATCGCCGGTGAGGGGGGCGGCCACGTCCACCTGTGGGTGTACCAACCCACCGCCGCCCACGACGACATCGCCGCCCAGGTCGGACTGCGCCGGGGCCGGGACCTGCTGCAGATGCGCCGCACCCTGCCCGGTCCCGTCGCCGGCGGTGACCTCAGCGTGCGGGCGTTCCGGCCCGGCCACGACGAGGCCCAGTGGCTCGAGGTCAACAACCGGGCCTTCGCCTGGCACCCCGAACAGGGAGGGTGGGACAGCGAGACCCTCGACGCCCACCTGCAGGAACCCTGGTTCGACGCCAACGGCTTCCTCCTCCACGAGCGTGACGGGCGCATGGCCGGGTTCTGTTGGACCAAGGTCCACCGTGACCAGGAGCCCCCGCTGGGCGAGCTCTACGTGATCGCCGTCGATCCCGACTTCCAGGGCCTGGGCCTGGGTCGGGCCCTGGTCGTGGCCGGCCTCGACTGGCTGCACCGGGAACGGGGCCTCACCAGGGCCATGCTCTACGTCGACGCCGCCGACGCCCGGGCGGTGGGGCTCTACCAGAGCCTGGGCTTCACGGTCGACCACGTCGACCGGGCCTACGTGGGCGATGTCCCTGACGCCGGCGGTGCCCCTGACGCCGGCGGTGCCCCTGACGCCGGCGGTGGTCAGCCCGCGGCGCCCACACCCACGGCGGCGCCTACGGCGTAGGTGAGCCCGGCGGGGACGAGCGTGAAGAGGACTTGGCGGGCCACGGTGCGAGTCAGCGGACGACCGGTGAAGCGCCCGATGGTGGCCCCTACGGCCACGGCAGCGACGATGGCCGCCACGAGGGAGGCGACGATGGCACCCGTGCCCGAGCCCACGAACCACGGCACCAGGGGAATGAGCGCGCCCACGGAGAAGGCGGCGAACGACGAGGTGGCCGCCCCCACGGGCGACCCCAGTTGCGACGGGTCGACCCCGAGCTCCTCGCGGGCGTGGGTCTCCAGTGCCGCCTCGGGGTCGGCCATCACCGTCTCCGCCAGCTCCCGGGCCTGCCCCGCGTCCATGCCCCTCGACTCGTAGAGGTCGGCCAGCTCGGCTGTCTCCCTCTCTGGGTGGCGCCGGATCTCGATGCGCTCCTGCTCCAGCTCGCGCTCGAGCAGCTCCGACTGGACCTTCATGGAGTTGTACTCCCCGGCGGCCATGGAGATGGCCCCGGCGATGAGCCCGGCCAGGCCGGCCAGGCGCACGATGCTCGGCGCCGGATCGGCGCCGGCCACCCCGAGGATGAGCCCGACGTTGGAGACGAGCCCGTCGCTCACCCCGAACACCGCGGCCCGAGCAGCCCCACCCTGGACGTCGCGGTGGTGGTGCTCGCCGGGGTCGTGGGACGCCTCCTCGCCGACGTCCGCTGGCGAAGAGGTCACCCGTCCAAGGTACTCACGGCGGGCCCTACCCTGGACCGTGGTGGCCCTGCCCAGCGCGAAGACCAGGTACGGAGTCGACCAGGAGACCCTGGCCGATCTGCTGGCCGACCACCCCGGCTATCGCGTGCGCCAGGTCTGGGACGGGTTGCACCGCCGGCTGCTCGACCCGCTGGCCATGACCGACCTCCCCCTGGCCCTGCGCCGCTACCTCGATGGGCAGCTCCCCGCGGCGCTGGCGGTCGCCAGGGAGGACGAGAGCGACGACGGGGACACGGTGAAGTGGCTGTGGCGGCTGCACGACGGGGCCCAGGTCGAGACCGTGCTCATGCACTACGGCGACCGGACGACGGTGTGCGTGTCCTCCCAGGCCGGCTGCGCCATGGCCTGTGGCTTCTGCGCCACCGGCCAGACCGGCTTCGAGCGCAACCTGGCCGAGGGGGAGATCGTCGAACAAGTCGTGCGGGCTGCGCGCCGGGCCCGCCCCCGGCGCCTGTCCAACGTGGTGTTCATGGGCATGGGCGAGCCCCTGGCCAACTACGACCGGGTGTGGCGGGCACTGCGTCGCCTCCACGACGACCTCGGGCTGTCGGCCAGACACCTCACGGTCTCCACCATCGGTGTGGTCCCCGGCATCCGCCGGCTGGCCGCCGAGGACCTCCCCGTCAACCTGGCCGTGTCCCTCCACGCCGCCAACGACGCCGATCGCGACCGCCTCGTGCCCCTGAACCGCCGCTACCCCCTCGGCGAGCTCATGGCTGCCTGCCGCGACTACGTCGAGACCACCCACCGGCGGCTGTCGTTCGAGTGGGCGCTCATCGACGCCACCAATGATCGTCCCGCCGACGCCGTCGAGCTGGCCGCCCTGGCCCGGCCGCTGCGGGCCCACGTCAACCTCATCCCCCTCAACCCGACGCCGGGCTATGCCACCCCGGGCACACCGCCCGACGGAGTCCGTGCCTTCTGCCGACACCTGCGATCGCTCGGCGTCAACGCCACCGTGCGTCACAACCGGGGGACGGGGATCGACGCCGCCTGCGGTCAGCTCCGGGCCGGCCACCTCGAGGCCGAAGGGCCAGCCCGTCGACCGGCCCGGACCGTCCACCTCTCGCCCACCCGCACGGCGTCGACCAGGACCTCGCCGGCCTTGACCACCCCGCCGGGCCAGACCACCGAGCGGACCACCTCGCCCTCCACCACCGCACCCTGACCGACCACCGACACACCCCCTGACGCGGCCAGGTTGGCCGCCAGGTACTGGCCCGGGCTCCCGCAGTCGACGACCGCGGCCTCAGCGGCGACGGTCTCGAGCCGGCCCTCGGCCAGGCGATGGCGCCAGCTCGCCTCCCACAGCCCCCAGGGCGCATGGGGCAGGCGGACCACCTCGCTCGAAGGCAGCAGCGAGGCCAGAACCGCGCTCCGAGGGTCGAGGACGGTGCCCGGAGGACCGGCCACCAGGACCCGGACGCGCTCCCCGTCCCAGCCCTCGAGCAGGGGGGCCAGCGAAGCCGAGTGCCAGGTGTCGGCGTTGACGACCAGCACCGGGCGCCCGTCGAGCCAGGGGCGGAGGTGGGCGACGGCCCCGGCCGTACCCAGGGCCAGCGGCTCCTCCACCGACACGTGGACGGGCCCGGCGATGCCCCCGTCGGCCAGGTGGGCCTCGAGCTGGGAACGGCCATGGTGGACGTTGACGGCGATCGCCCCCTCGCCGACCAGCCGTCGGACCCGCGTGAGCGCCAGGTCGACCAGGGCCACGTCCCCCACCGGGCACAAGGCCTTGGGGCGCAGCCGGGTGAGGGGACGCAGACGTACACCGCTTCCTGCAGCCAACACCAGGGCTGCCACACTGTCAGCCATGGAGACCCGTCGGTGGACCAACCCCAGCCATCCCCAGACACTGCAGATCGCGGTGTTCCTGCTCTACGCCAATGCCGTGTTCGGCCTGCTCTTCCAAACGCCGTTCCAGCTCTTCGGGATCCTCGGGTTCCTGGTGGTGGTGGCCTACGCCGCCGGCGGCTTCGGGGTGGCCAACGATCAGAACTGGGGCTTCATCGTGGCCGTGGCCGTCTCCGCCCTGGTGCTGGTGGCCACCGTGGCCGCCTTCGGCATACAGCTGGGCAGCATCATCACCCTCATGTTCGACGTGGCCCTGCTCGTGTTGTTGCTGCACCCCATGTCCCGCAGCTACCGCCAGATCTGGTTCAAGTGACGCTTCCCCGCCGAACCAGAGGTTCCGCTCAGCCCTCATAGGGAGGGGCCAGGGGTTCGTCGTGCCTCGCCGCGGCGCGCAGTTCGCCAGCCAGCGGCCAGGGGTTGGGCAGGCAGCCGTCGAGCTCGGTGCTCTGCTGGGACATGATGCGGGCCGGGCGGCCCGGAACGGGGCACTGGGGGGCGGGCGGATGGTGCCGGCCGAGGAGGTGCCCGACCTCGTGGTTGACCAGCATCTGGCGGTAGTCGCCCAGCGTCCCCGTCCACTGTGGCGTCGCGCTACGCCACCGGTCGGCGTTCATGGCTACGACTGGTCCGTTCTGGCAGGAGTAACGCCCACCCGTGCGGTAGGGCAAGCACAACCGGTCGACCTCGTCCCCCTCGGCCAGCACGACCACGTAGTCGCCACCAGGATCCTCGACCAGGACGAAGCCGGCGCCCGACCACCCCCGGGGATCGACCAGGGTGGCCCGGACCACCTCCTCGAACCCCTCGGTCGCCTGATCCGTGGTGCGCCGCTCGATGCGGTAGCTCACCTCGACCGGCGGGGGATCAGGCGCTTCATATGGGGCTGGCGCCGTCGTGACCGCCGGTGCCCGCACCATGCCCTCGTCGGTCCTCGACCCGCAGCCCACCACGCCCATGGCGAAGGCCACCGCGACGAGAACGGTCGCCCCCGTGGTCACTCCCCGGACCTGCATCCGCATGAGTCTGTCGTCGTCGGCGCCACACTGGTGGTAATGGCCGAGCTCGTCCGGGACGGCATCGAGGTCCTGGTGGTCGTCGCCGTGGGCGGGATGCTCTGGGCTGCGCTCGCCCGCCTGTGCCGGGGCGAGCTGCGTGTCTACCGCTGCGACGATTGCCGCCGTCCCACGTCGCGGGGCTATCCCCGGTGCCGTCACTGCGGCCGGGAACAGCCCGATGCCAGCTGATCCAGCGCCGGTCCCCCCGGTTCTGCAGGCAGGGCGGAGGGTAGGGCCCCGCGGTTCGGAGTAGGAACGACCAGCAGAAGGGATAATCGTGGACAACGCAGCCGTCGCCGTCGACCTCGGCCAGGGGGTGGAGGACGCCTTCGCTGACATCGTCGGCTTCGTTCCCCGGCTGCTCGGGTTCCTCGTCATCCTCGGCCTCGGCTACCTCGTGGCCAAGGCCCTGGCCAAGGTGGTCGACGCCGCCCTCGAGCGGACGGGCTTCGACCGCGCCGTCGAGCGGGGCGGCATCAAGCAGGCCTTGTCGAAGTCGCGCTACGACGCCAGCGACATCCTGGCCAAGGTCATCTTCTACGCCCTGTTCCTGCTCGTGTTGCAACTGGCCTTCGGCGTCTTCGGCCCCAACCCGGTCAGCGATCTCATCACCGGCGTGGTGGCCTACCTCCCCCGGGTGGTGGTGGCCATCATCATCGTGGTCATCTTCGCCGCCATCGCCGCCGGTGCCCGCACCGTCATCCAGAGCACCCTCGGCGGACTCGGCTACGGCACCGCACTGGCCAACGTGGCGTCGGTCGCCATCCTGGTGGTCGGCACCTTCGCCGCCCTCAACCAGCTCGGGATCGCCCCCGCCATCGTCAACGGGCTCTTCTACGCCCTGCTGGCGGTGATCGTGGGCTCGGCCATCGTCGCCATCGGCGGCGGGGGCATCCAGCCCATGCGCAGCCGCTGGGAGCGGGCCCTGAGCCGCATCGAAGAGGAGGCGCCCGAGGCCCGCGAGCAGATGCAGGCCGCCCGCCGGCGTCGCCCGACGTCCGCCGCGCCCCGGCCCGGCCCCAGAACCGATGAGGATGCGCCCCACAGCGACACCGACGATGGCGGCGATGCCGGCGACGAGGTGCAGGTGGAAGAGGTTGTGGTCGTGGAGGCCACCCCCGAGCCCGCACCCCAGCGCGTCGTCGTCCCTGGCGGGCCACAGGGACGAAAGGCAAGCGGCAGTCGGGCCCCCCTGCGCTCCCGACGTTCGGAGCCGAGGGGCGGCGCCTGAGCGCCGCTCCTACAGTGGCGGCCATGGTCCTACCGGTCGGAGCGGACAAGGCCGTCGCCGTGAGGCGGATGTTCGACACCATCGCTCCCCGGTACGACCTGGTCAACCGGGTCATGACCTTCGGGCTCGACGATCGCTGGCGGCGACGGTCGGTCGCCGCCCTCGGGTTGCGCAAAGGATCGATCGTGCTCGACCTGGCCGCGGGCACCGGTGACTTCTGCCGCCTGCTCGACGCTGTTGGCCACCGGCCGGTCGGGGTGGACTTCTCGGCCGGCATGTTGGCTGCGGCCCACACCGAGGCGTCGCTCGTCCAGGCCGACATCCTGGAGCTCCCCGTGGCCGAGGCCGGGGCCGATGGGGTCACCTGCGGCTTCGCCCTGCGCAACCTGGTCGACCTCGACGCCTTTTTCACCGAGCTGGCCCGAGTCGTTCGCCCCGGGGGCCGCATCGCCCTGCTCGAGGTCGCCGTTCCGCCCAACCCACTGATGCGCCGGGGCCACGCCGTCTACTTCGGCCACGTCGTGCCCCGCATCGGTGGCCTGCTGTCCGATCCCGCCGCCTACCGCTACCTCCCTCGGTCGGTCGCCTACCTGCCCGACCCTCCCCGGATCGTGGCCATGCTGATCGCAGCCGGTTTCGCCGACGCCACCCGTCTGCTCCTGAGCGGCGGCATCACGCAACTCCTGGTGGCCACCCGAGACGGCGGGTGAGCCTCTCCCCTCCTCCCGGCAAGCCGATGGAGGCGGGCGTTGCTCTTGGCCGGGGTCTGGTGGCCAAGACGGTGCGGGCCCGCCACGACCTCGACCTCTTGGCCATGGCCGGATCCACCGGCGTCGTCTTCGCTCGCGGCGGCCATGGCCTGGCGGGGCGGGGTGAGGCCCTGCGCCTGGAGCTCCCCGCCGAGTCCGGTCAAGTGGTGCGAGCCGCCGACGAGGTGGCCGCCACCCTGGCCGCCATCGAGCGCCACGACGAGGTCGGCCTCCCCGGCTGTGGCCCCGTGGCCTTCGCCGCCCTTCCCTTCTCCGACGGAGCACCGGCGTCGATCGTGGTGCCCGCCCTGGTCGCGGGCCGGGCCGACGACGGGACGCGCTGGATCACCACCGTCGGCCCCGACGACGCCGTTCCCCTCGAACCGGCGCCCGTGCCCGAAGCCGCCGGCGCCACCCCCACCTCCTACCTGGTCACCTCCACCCGCCCGCCGTCGGCGTGGTGCCAGGCGGTGGCCGAGGCTGTGGCCGAGCTGCAAGCAGGAACCCTGGCCAAGGTCGTCCTCGCCCGGGAAGTCGTGGTCGAAGCCGACACCCCCCTCGACGCTGCCACCATCCTGCGCCGGCTGGAGACGGCCGCCCCCCCGTCGTCGATGGTCTACGCAGTCGACGGCCTCCTCGGTGCCAGCCCCGAGCTGCTCGTCTCCCGCATGGGCGACATCGTGCGCTCCCATCCCATGGCCGGAACGACCCGGCGTACCGGCGATCCGACGACCGACGCCCACCTGGCCGCCACCTTGTTGGCCTCGGCCAAGGACCGGGCCGAGCACCAGATCACCATCGACATGGTGCTCGACACCGTCCTGCCCTTCTGCTCCTACGTGGACTCGGAGCCCGAGCCGTCGATCGTCGCCGCCGGCAACGTCCAGCACCTGGCCAGCCTGGTGGAGGGACGGCTGTCGTCACCCCCGGCGTCGGTGCTCGCCCTGGTGGCGGCCCTGCACCCCACCCCGGCGGTCTGCGGCTGGCCCCGCCACCAAGCTCGCCTGCTCATCCAGCGCCTCGAGGGGCTCGAACGGGGCCGCTACGCAGGAGCGGTGGGCTGGGTCGACGCCGACGGCAACGGGCGCTTCGCGGTGGCCATCCGGGGGATGGAGCTCGACGGCCGGCGAGCCCGCGTGCTGGCCGGGACGGGCATCATGGCCGACTCCGACCCCGCCTCAGAGTTGGACGAGACCAGGGCCAAGCTCCAAGCCGTCCTGTCGGCCGTGGTTCGTCCCTGACCCGCCCTTCGTCTCCCCGCCCCGTTCTTTCATCCCTCACTGGCACCTGGTGCCACTCACAGCCGAAAGGACGGAGGCAGGGCGGCGGCCACCTCGGCGTGGATCTCGCCGTGCACGCCGACGTTGGCCTGGCGCTCGGTGGCGGCCACCAGCACGTGCACACCTCCCTTCTGCACCGCTGAGGCCAAGACCGACTCCAGCGCCCCACGATCGTGGACCCGGGATGCCGGCAGGCCGTGGAGGTCGGCCAGGGCGACCAGGTCGACGTCCTGGGGCGTGGCGAACAGCAGCTCGAAGCGCTCGACGGCCAACGCCTGGGCCGGGGGCAGGAAGGAGAAGATCCCCCCGCCGGCGTTGTCGACCACGACGATGATGAGGTCGACGCCCCGGTTGGCCAGGCCGAGGAGGCCGTTGGCGTCGTGGAGGAAGGCCAGGTCGCCGATGAGCAGGGCCGTCGGTCGGCCGGTGGCCAGGGCCACCCCCACGGCGGTGGAGGTGACGCCGTCGATGCCGTTGGCACCCCGGTTGGCCAGTACCCGTAGTCCGGTGCGGGGGGCGGCGTACCACTCGAGGTCCCGCACGGGCATCGATGAGGAGACCACCAGCGTCGACCCCGGGGCCAGGGCTGCGGCGAGGGCCCGGGCTACGCCCGGTTCGGTGAGCTCCCGGTGACGGGCGACCACGGCGTCCATGGCCACCTGGGCCGCAGCGTCGGCCTCGGACCAGGTCTGCAGCCAGGCGCCTGAACCCGGCTCCTCAGCGGGAGCCGTCAGGGCCCGACACCAGGCGGCGGGGTCGGTGTGGACCACGACGGCCGCGGTCCGCTCGGGGTCGACCCAGGCGGCCTCGGGGTCGATCAGCAGCTGGTGAGCGCCCGAGACGGCCAGCCAGCCGGCCAGCACCTTGGAGGCCGGGGGCGCTCCCAGACGCACCACCACCTCGGGCGTCTGGGCCTCGGCGAAGGGACGGTGGCGGAGGAGGGCGTCGAAGGCGGCCACGGTGGTCGGTAGCGGCAGGCGGCACCCTGACGGGGGGTCGGCCAGCACGGGCCAGCCCCGGGACGCGGCCAGGGCGTGGACGGCCTGCGGATCCCCACAGCCGGCGCCGGCCACGATCATCCCCCGCTCGGCGCTGAGCAGGCCGACGATCTCGGCCTCGGGTGAGACGGTGCCCGGCGGGCACGGGGGGACGGCGTGCCAGGTTGCACCCGAGGGTCGGGCTAGGGGGAGGGGCGAAGGATCGGCGACGAGAGGGTCACGGAAGGCCAGGTTGAGGTGCACCGGTCCAGGCCGCGGCCCCGTAGCCTCGGCCAGCGCCCGGGCCGCCAGCGAGCGCCACGTCCACATCGTCACCGCCTCGGCCACCCCGGGTTCGCAGAACCAGCGCACGGCGCCGCCGTAGAGGCCCACCTGGTCGACCGTTTGGGGAGCGCCCACCCCCCGCAGCTCGGGGGGTCGGTCGGCGGTGCAGACCAAGAGGGGCACGCGCGCCTGTGAGGCCTCCACCACCGCCGGGTGCAGCTCCACCGCCGCCGTTCCGCTGGTGGTGAGCACCACCGCCGGCACCCGCGTGGCCTTGCCGATGCCGAGGGCACAAAAGCCGGCGGAGCGCTCGTCGAGCACGACGTGGAGGCGCAGACGGGGCTCGGCGGCCAGGGCGAGGGCCAGCGGTGCTGACCGGGAGCCGGGCGAGACCACGGCGTGAGCTACGCCGGCGCGAACCCACTCGTCGACCAGGGTGGCGGCAAAGGCGGCCTGGATGCGCCCGGGCTCGGTCACCGTGCCACCATCAACCGGTGCTGGCCCACGACATCGACGGTCACGGTCCCCGCCTCGTCCTGGTCCATGGCTTCACCCAGACGGCCCAGACGTGGGGACCGCTGGCCGCAGGCCTGGCGGCCGACCACGAGGTGGTGCGGGTCGACGCCCCGGGCCACGGTCGCTCGGCCCACCTGCGAACCGGGCTGGAGGAGGGGGCCCAGCTGCTGGTGGCCACCGCCGGTGCCGGGACCTACCTCGGCTATTCCATGGGAGGACGCCTGTGCCTGCACGCAGCCCTGGCCCACCCGGCGGCCGTGAGGGGACTGGTCCTGGTCGGGGCCACGGCCGGCATCGACGACCCGGCTGAGCGGGCGGCCCGGGCGGCCGCCGACGAGACCTGGGCCCGGTTTGTCGAGATCGATGGGGTTGAGGCCTTCCTCCACCGGTGGCTGGCCCAGTCGCTCTTCGCCGGCCTGGACGATGAGCGTGCCGGCCTCAGGGCCCGCCGGAAGAACACCGTCGCCGGGCTGGCGTCCAGCCTGCGCCGGGCTGGCACCGGGGTCCAAGAGCCCCTGTGGGAACGCCTGCATGGGCTGTCCATGCCCGTGCTCGTGCTGGCCGGCGAGCGAGACGAGCGCTTCACCGCGCTGGGCGAGCGTCTGGTCTCCTCGATCGTGAGCAACGCCGAGCTGGCCGTCATCCCCGGTGTGGGCCACTGCGCCCACCTGGAGGCGCCCGAGGCGGTGCTGGCCGTGGTGCGGCCGTGGCTCGCCGCCCACCACCTCTGACGCCTCTGAGACCTCTGAGATCTCTGGGCACTCGCGCCCGTCGGGGCCGTGGGTCATGGCGAGAGGGCCAGCCCGATGGCGAGGAGCACCCCGAAGCTGAGCTGGAGCTGCCCGGTGGCGATCAGCACCGGCACCAGGCCCGAGCCCCGTTCCTCCCTGGCCACGGCCCGGATCGGACCCACGGCCAACGGCGCCGCCAGGAGGGCGAGCAGGGCGGCGGGGCGGGCCAGAGCCAGGACAGGCACGGCCAGGAAGGCGCCGGCCACCAGGGCCACGAACAGGGTCCGGGTGACGGGGTCGCCGATGTGCACGGCCAAGGTGCGCTTGCCGGCAGCGGCATCGCTCGGGATGTCGCGCAGGTTGTTGATGACCAGCAGCGCGGTGGCCAGCAGTCCCACCGGGACCGAGGCCCCCACGGCGAGCAGGGTCAGCCGGTCGAGCTGCACGTAGGCCGAGCCGGCGGTGGCCACCACCCCGAAGAACACGAACACGAAGACCTCGCCCAGGCCGGCGTAACCGTAAGGACGAGGGCCGGCGGTGTAGGAGTAGCCCGCGGCCAGGCTGACTGCCCCCACCACCACCAACTCGGGCCCCACCGCGGCGACCAGGGCCAACCCGGCGGCGACCGTCACGCCCGCGGCGACCAGGGCGGCCCGCTTGACCTCCCTGGTGGTGGCCAGGCCCGACGCCACCAGCCGGGTTGGTCCCACGCGGTGGCGGTCCGAGCCCCGTTCGGCGTCGGCGTAGTCGTTGACGTAGTTGGTGGCCACCTGGATGGCCACCGAGACGACCAGGGCGGCCCCCGCCCGCCACCAGATGATCCCGCCGGCGCGGGCGCCCACGGCGGCGGCGGTGCCCACCAGGACGGGGACCACCGACGCCGGCAGCGTCCGGGGCCGAGCCCCCAACACCCACCGGTTCACGGGCGCCGAGGGAAGCGGGAGAAGTCGGGCGGGCGCTTCTCGACAAAGGCGTCCCGTCCCTCTTGGGCCTCCTCGCTCTGGTAGAAGAGCAGGGTGGCGTCGCCGGCGAGCTGCTGGATCCCGGCCAGGCCGTCGTCGGCCGCGTTCATCGACGCCTTGAGCAGGCGCAGGGCCATGGGGGACATGGCCAACATCTCCCGGCACCACTGCACCGTCTCCGCCTCCAGTTCGGCCAGGGGCACCACGGTGTTGACCAGTCCCATGGCCAGTGCGGCCTCGGCGTCGTACTGGCGGCACAGGAACCAGATCTCTCGGGCCTTTTTCTGGCCTACCGAGCGAGCCAGGAGCCCCGAGCCGTAGCCCCCGTCGAAGGAACCCACCTTGGGGCCGCTCTGGCCGAAGCGGGCGTTGTCGGCAGCGATGGTCAGGTCGCACACCACGTGGAGCACATGGCCGCCGCCCACGGCGTAGCCGGCCACCATGGCGACCACCGGCTTGGGGCAGCGCCGGATCTGGATCTGCAGGTCGAGGACGTTGAGGCGACCGATGCCGGCCTGGCCCACCTGGTCGTCGCCCAGGTATCCGTCGTCGCCCCGGATCTTCTGGTCGCCGCCCGAGCAGAAGGCGTCGGGGCCCTCGCCGGTGAGGATGACCACGCCCACCTCGGGGTCGTCCTGGGCCAGGCGGAAGGCGGCCGACAGCTCCCCCACCGTCTGGGGCCGGAAGGCGTTGCGCACCTCGGGCCGGTCGATGGTGATCTTGGCCATCCCCTCGGCCGTCTCGTAGCGGATGTCCCGCCACTCGCCGCTCGGTTGCCAGTCGGGAAGCGCTGCCATCATGGTCCCGGACGGTACCGGACGTTCGCCATGTGCGTTCTGACCCCGTAGGTGGTGGTGACAGCAACCGCTGGCGGGGTCAGAACGCTGCGCCGAGCGGCGACAAGAGCCCCTCGTAAGCTGCACCGGTGACCGTCTTCGGGGGGCCGGCCTGGCCGGGGCTGGACGACCGGTTCGCCACCCCACCGACCCGCTTCTGGCGACGGACGACCACCCTCGCCCTGGTCATCCGGGCGCTGGCGTCTTGACCCGCCGGTTGGTGGCCGTGGTGGCTGAAGGGCAGCCGGGCTTCGTCGACATCCTGCGCCGGGCGTGGGACGACGGCGACGCCGTGTTCCCGCTCGACCCCCGCCTGCCCCGTCCCGCGGCGGAAGCCGTGCTCGACGCCATGGCGCCAGACGACGTGATCGATGCCGACGGTGCCACACACCCTCGGCCCGGTGGCCGTGCCGTGGAGGACGGCGACGCCCTGGTGGTGGCCACCAGCGGCACCACGGGCGAGCCTCGCGGCGCCGTCCTCACCCATGACGCGGTTCGCGCCGGCGCCCTGGCCACGAGCACCGCCCTCGCCGTCGGCCCCCGCGACCGGTGGCTGGCCTGCCTGCCCCTCGCCCATGTGGGCGGGCTGTCGGTGGTGACCCGGGCGCTCACCACCGGGACATCGCTGCGCCTGCTCCCCCGGCCCGACCCCGTCGCCGTGCAGGCCGAGGCCCGGGCCGGTGTCACCTTGGTCTCACTGGTGGCCACCGCCCTGGCCCGCATCGACACGTCCCTGTTCCGCCGGGTGCTGGTCGGAGGCTCGGCCGCTCCGTCCGAGCGCCCGGGCAACGTCGTGGCCAGCTACGGGATGACCGAGACCGGCGGCGGCGTGGTCTACGACGGGCGCCCGCTCTGCGGGGTGGAGATGAGAGAGATCGACGGCGAGCTCCACGTCCGGGGCCCGATGCTGCTGCGCGCCTACCGAGATGGCCACGACCCCAAGGACGGCGACGGCTGGTTGGCCACGGCCGACGCCGGGTCGCTGGCCGACGACGGCACGGTCACGGTCATCGGGCGCATCGACGAGGTGATCGTCACCGGGGGCGAGAAGGTGTGGCCGGCTGCCGTGGAGGCGGTGCTGTCCCGCCACCCATCGGTGGCGGAGGTGGCCGTGGTGGGCCGAGCCGACCCGGCGTGGGGTCGTCGGGTGGTGGCCGTGGTCGTCCCCATCGACTCGGCGTCGCCTCCGAGCCTCCAAGACCTTCGGGACTGGGCCAAGCAGCACCTGCCCGCCTACGCCGCCCCACTGGAGCTGGTCTTGGTCACAGCCCTTCCCCGCACCGCCCTGGGCAAGCTCCGCCGGGCCGAGCTCGCAGACGTCTCGTGATCGCCCTGAGCGTGGTGGACCAGTCGCCGGTCCCCCACGGGTCGACGCCCGCCGAGGCACTCAGCGACACCGTGGCCCTGGCCCAGACCGTCGAGGCGCTCGGCTACCGCCGCTACTGGTTGGCCGAGCACCACAACACCGCCTCGCTGGCCGGCACCGCCCCCGAGGTCCTCGCCGCCCACATCGCCAGCCGGACGGGCACCATCCGGGTCGGTGCCGGCGGCGTGCTCCTCCCCTACTACCGCCCCCTCAAGGTGGCCGAGTCCTTCCGGATGCTGCACGCCCTGTTCCCCGGCCGCATCGACCTCGGACTGGGCCGGGCCGCCGGTGCCGACGAGCCCGCCGCCGACGCTCTGCGCTACGAACCCGAGGCCGTGACCGACAAGGAGTACCCGGCGAGGGTGGCCGAGGTGGTGGACTTCCTGCACGGCTCGAACCATGAGGACCGACGGGGCGCTGAGGTGCGGGCCATGCCCGGAGGCCCGGGTGCCCCAGAGGTCTGGGTCCTCAGCTCCAGCAGCTACGGCGCAGGCCTGGCCGCCGGTCTCGGCCTGCGCTTCTGCTTCGCCCACTTCGTCACCCCCACCTTCGGCGCCCAGACCGTGGCCAGCTACCGTCACCGCTTCCGACCCTCGCCCCAGTGCCCCGCGCCGGTGGCCGCACTCGGCGTATCGGTGATCTGCGCCGACACCGATGCCCAGGCCGAGCGCCTGGCCGTCAGCCAGGACGTCTGGCGACTCCGACCCGAGGGTGGTGCCCGTGGCCCGTTGCTCGGCGTCGAGGAGGCCGAGGCGCAGCCGGTGACTCGCCTGCAGCGGGCCCAGCTGGCCCAGGACCGGTCCAAACGGGTGGTGGGCGCCCCCGACCGGGTGCACGCCGCCCTCCTGGCCCTGGCCACCGAGCACGGGGTGGACGAGCTCGTCGTCCTCACCGTGTGCCACGACCCGGCAGCTCGCCGACGTTCCTACGAGTTGCTGGCTCG
>JAUJLZ010000012.1:0-4578 GCA_030447125.1 Acidimicrobiales bacterium | reverse complement strand
GACCAGACCAGCCCCTACCTGCGCCAACACGCCGACAACCCCGTCGACTGGTACCCGTGGGGCGAGGAGGCCTTCGCCGAGGCCCGCCAACGTGACCGCCCCGTGATGTTGTCGGTGGGCTACTCGGCCTGCCACTGGTGCCACGTCATGGCTCACGAGTCGTTCGAGGACGACGAGACGGCCGCCGTCATGAACGAGCTCTTCGTCAACGTCAAGGTCGACCGGGAGGAGCGCCCCGACGTCGACGCTCTGTACATGGACGCCGTGCAGGCCATGAACGGACACGGCGGGTGGCCCATGACGGTCTTCCTCACCCCCGGCGGCCAGCCCTTCTTCGGTGGCACCTACTTCCCCAAGCGGGGACGAGGGGGCATGCCGGGCTTCGTGGATCTGTGCCGGGCGATCGACGAGACCTGGCGCAGCCGCCGGGCGGAGGTGGCCGACCAGGCCGGGCGCCTGGCCGAAGCCCTGCGCCGCTCAGCCCTGGTGTCGGGGGGTGACGAGCTCCCGAGCCTCGAGCTCCTCCATGATGGCGTCGCCGCCCTGCGCTCACAGTTCGACCCCGACTGGGGCGGCTTCGGCCGGGCTCCCAAGTTCCCCCAGACCATGAGCCACGAGCTGTTGTTGCGCGTGCACGACCGCACGAGCGAAGGCGCTCTCCTCGACATGGTCACCACCTCGCTCGACGCCATGGCCTCCGGCGGGATGTACGACCACCTGGGCGGGGGCTTCGCCCGCTATTCGGTCGATGCCTTCTGGATGGTCCCCCACTTCGAGAAGATGCTCTACGACCAGGCTCTGCTGGCCCGGAGCTACCTCCACGCCTGGCAGGTCACCGGCGAGGCCCGCTACCGCCAGGTGCTCGACGAGACCATCGGCTACGTCCTGCGAGACCTGGCCGCGCCGGGCGGTGGCTGCTTCTCCGCTGAGGACGCCGACTCCGAGGGGGAGGAGGGGCGCTTCTACGTGTGGCGTCCCGAGGAGATCCGGGCCGCGTGTGGTGACGACGCCGAGGCAGCCGAGGCGGCCATCGAGTGGTACGGCGTGACGCAGGCCGGAAACTTCGAAGGAGCCAACATCTTGCATCGCCCGGTGCGAGGCGACCTGGCTCGACCTGACGGGGTCGAGCGGGCCCGCCGGGTGCTCTTCGCCGCTCGCGAGCAACGGGTCCGACCGGGGCTCGACGACAAGGTCCTCGCCGAGTGGAACGGGCTCTTCCTGGCCACCCTGGCCGAGGCGGCCGCCGCCACCGGTGACGAGGGCTGGCGGCAGGCCGCCGTGCGCCTGGCCGAGTTCCTGCTGAGCGAGCTGAAGGGCGACGACGGGCGGTGGCGGCGCTCCTGGCACCCGGCCCAGGCCGAGCCCGGCTCCGGGGAGCCCGGCGGCCCCCAGGCCAACCTGGCCTTCGCCGCCGACTACGCCGCCCTCGTCGACGGTTTCACCCGGCTGGCCGAGTGCACTGGCGAGGCCCGCTGGATCGGCAAAGCCCGGGCCTGTGCCGATGCCCTGCTGGAGCTGTTCTGGGATGACGAGCACGGTGGCTTGTTCACCACCGGCCACGACGGCGAGGTCCTCGTCGCCCGCCAAAAGGACCTGCTCGACAACGCCACCCCGTCGGCCAACAGCGCCGGCGCCCTGGCCCTGGCCCGCCTGGCTGCCCTCACCGGAGAAGACCGCTACCGGGACGCCTCGGAAGCCATCGTCCGGCTGTTGGCCGAGCCCGCCGCCACCCACCCCACCGCCTTCACCCACCTCCTGGGCGTCGTCGACCTCGTGATCGGCCCGGTCACCGAGGTGGCCGTGGTGGGGCCGCAGCCCGAGCTGGTGGCCGCGGTGCAACACCGGTACCGGCCTCGCACCGTCCTGGCCTGGGGCCAGCCCTACCCCTCGCCGCTGTGGGAGGGCCGCAGCGATGGGCACGCCTACGTGTGCCAGGCCTTCGCCTGCCAGCACCCGGTGACCACCGTCGAGGCCCTCGAGGCCCAGCTCGACGACTCCTGACTCGTTCTTTCGGCTGTGGGTGCCAGCAGGTGGGCCTCACAGCCGAAAGTTCGCCGAGGGAGGGGATGGGGTCACCAGTGGCCCCGGTGGACCACCTCGTGGAGGGCGCGGCGGCGCCGGGAGGCGGAGCGGCCGGGCTCGTCATCCCCGCCCGGATGGCCGAGGGCGACCGTGCCGAGAGCCAGGCGGTCATCGGGGACGCCGAAGGCGACCAGGACGGCGTCAGGGCGCTCCAGGGCGAAGAACAGCGCCCCCAGGCCCTCGTCCACCGCAGCCAAGAGGATGGACATCACCGCCATCCCGCCGTCCACCCACCAGTAGGGCACGAGCCAGCCGTCCAGCTCAGCCCGGGCGTTGCCGGCCCCGGCACTCTCCTTGTCCGCCTCCCGGTAGCGGGCCAGGTAGGCCTCGGGCGCCACCACGGGGATCACCAGCACCGGGGCCGCCAAGAGGCTGGGCCAGCGGAACCGAGCTCGTGCGTGCGGGTCGGGAAAGGCCAGCTCCCAGTACCGCTGGGTCTGCTCAGCGCCGGCCAGCACCAACAGGTCGAGCCCCTGGCTGAAGCCGGCTGACGGGCCCCGCCGGGCGGGGTCGAGCACGCGGTCGACCACGGCGCTGGCCACTGGTTGGCCGTCGAAGCTGCGGACCATCCGGCGGCGCCGGACCACCTGGCTGAGCTCCATGTCGTACGGCCGGCTACTCCAGGGCGGCGAGATCCTCGGCCATGGCCCAACCAAAGGCGATGAGGCAGTCGCCCCGGGTGGCGTCGAGCGCACTGAACAACGCCCCCACCTCGGGGTCGTGGGCGGCCTCGATCTCGTAGTCGAGGATGCAGGGGGGGGTACCGTCACCCCGGGCCACGAACTCTCGATCTTGGTAGTCGGCGTCGACGCCGAAGCGCTTGGCCAAGCGCCGGCCCCATGCCCGCTCCTCTCCCGTGGCCTTGTGGCCCGGCCGGGGAACGATGTCCTGCAGTTCGGTGAAGACGCTGAAGGCCTCGAAGCCAGCGGGGTCGATGAGGCGGGTGCCGATCAGGACGTCCTCGTCAGGGAAGGCGAGCACGGCTCGGTGCAGCTGGTCACCCATCATGGCCTTCAGGATCTCCCGGCGACGGGGTGAGCGCTTGATCGAGGCCAAGCCGATGAGCACGCTGGGCGTGCCCCCGATGCGCTCGAGGGTGCAGAACGAGAAACCGGCGGCGGTCCCGCCGTCGTGGGCCTGGGTGATCAGCACCCACTCCTCGCGTTGCTTCGACAGCAGCCCGATGTCGAACTGCGCCGGCCCGTCGGTGCAGATGTCACCAAGATCGGCCAGCTCCCCGTCGCTCAGCGACGTGCAATCCTTGGTCTCGACGTCGATTGCCATCCTCGCCCCGATTCCCTGAACGCCTCCTGTGACGCCCTCTAGTCCACAGGCTGGACGGTCCCGGGCGCAACTCGGCGATGCTCCTGGCGACCTCAGGCCTCGATGACCGAGGCCCCGAAACGCGACAGCAGTTCGCCCCGCAGGCCGTTGGACTGATCGACGGAGAACTCGGCCGACAGCCGCACCTGCTGGTCGCCGACCCGGACGAACACCGGCGATGCGCCGGGGTGGGACAACAGGAGGTGCTTGAGGGTGTCGATGGCACCCCCGGCCAGCGCCCGGGCGGGCAGGTGCAGGTGCAGGGGGGGGTCACCGCCATGGGCCAGCTCGATGACCCCCACCTCCATGCAGATGACCTTGGCCGGCTCCTCCCGGGTGTCGAGCCTGCCCCTGACCGTCACCACTGCGTCCTCCGCCAAGCTGGCGCCGTGCTCGGCCATGGCCTTGGGAAAGACCATGACCTCGATGGCCGCCTCCAGGTCTTCGAGGACGAAGATGGCCATGAGGTCGCCCTTGCGGGTGTACTTGCGAGCCAGGTGGGTGACCACGCCGGCGACGGTGCGGACCTCGTTGGTGTCGGGCGCCTCCCGGAGCTCGCGGATGCTGCAGTCGGTGCGGCGCCGGAGCAGGTGCTCCATGCCCATGAGGGGGTGGTCGCTGACGTAGAGGCCGAGCATCTCCTTCTCGTAGGCCAGGCGTTGCATCTTGTCGAAGGCCAGCTGAGGGATGGGGACCCGCTCGTCGAAGGCCGTGGGCTCCTCGGCGGACCCACCGTCGCCGAAGAGGCTCATGACCCCCTGCTGGCGCTCCCGGCGACGGGCCAGGGCCCGATCGATGATCGGCTCCAGGGCCACGAGCAGGCCTCGCCGCTCGTAGCCGAGGGAGTCAAAGGCGCCGGCCTTGATCAACGATTCCACCGCCCGCTTGTTGAGCACCTGAGGATCGACCCGATCGCAGAAGTCGTGGAAGTCGACGAAAGGACCGTTGGCCTCGCGCTCGGCGATGATCAGGCCGACCAGGCCCTCACCCACGTTGCGCACGGCTGACAGCCCGAAGGGGATGGTGGCACCGGAGCCGTCCTCGGCCCCGCTCCCCCCGGCGTCCTCGGCGGGGCGGGCGGCAAAGGCCGAGGCCGAGGCGTTGATGTCGGGCACCAAGACGGTGATGCCCATCTGGCGGCACTCGTTGAGGTAGACCGCCGAGCGGTCCTGG
>JAUJLZ010000106.1 GCA_030447125.1 Acidimicrobiales bacterium | reverse complement strand
ACCTGGGGCAGGAAGCCCATGTCGGCCATGCGGTCGGCCTCGTCGAGCACGACCAGGCTGATGTCGGCCAGCGAGACGGCCTTGCGGTCGATGAGGTCGATGAGGCGCCCGGGGGTGGCCACGACGATGTCGACGCCGCGCTGGAGTGCGGCGGTCTGGCGGTCGAGGTCCGTCCCGCCGTACACGGCCCGCACGGAACGGCCCCGCACCTTGGCCAGGGGCACCAGCTCCTCGGCCACCTGGGTGGCCAGCTCGCGCGTGGGCACCAACACCAGGGCGCCCGGGCGGCCGGGCTTGGCCGGCGTGACCCGCTCGACCACGGCCAGGCCAAAGGCCAGGGTCTTGCCCGAGCCGGTCTTGGCCTTGCCGCAGACGTCCCGGCCGGCGAGCAGGTCGGGGATGGTCAGGGTCTGGACCGGAAAGGGGGCGGTGATGCCGCGCTGGTCGAGGGCGGCGACGAGGTCGGCGGAGATGCCGAGCGCGTCGAAGGTGGCGGTCATGCTGATGTGCTCCTGTCGTCGATGAGGTGTTGGGTCGGCCTCGGCGACTCCAGCACCTTGAGAGGAGCAAATGAGGTGACCCGCGAGGCCCGACACGATTTGTCGTCTCGCTCGCAGTACGACGACCAGCCTAGCCGGGCGAGCCGTTCCTCAGGCGCCGGGGCTCAGCCCCAGAAGTCCAGGGCGCGGCGGACGGTCTGCTCGAAGGCGGAGTCGTCGAGGTCGTGGCGCAGGGCACCGATGAGCTCGGCGTCGGGCCCCACCAGGCGGCGCAACGGGTGGTCGGATCGGGTGGCGGCCTCGTAGATCGCCGTAGCCACCAGGGCGGGGTCGCCGGCGACGTCCCGCCCGGGCAGCCGGGCGCTGGCCTCGACCCAGCGCCGAAGCGCAGGGGCGTAGGGCGAGGCCTCACCGTCGCCGGTGGCCCCCGTGGTCCCAGGGTCCAGACGCTTGTCGGCCAGGGCGGTGGGAAACGTGCCCGGCTCGATGACGGCCACCCGGATGCCGAAGGGTGCCACCTCGTAGTGCAGCGACTCGCTCAACGCCTCGAGGGCGAACTTGGTGGCCGAGTAGATCCCGGCGAACGGGGCGCTCACCCGACCGGCCAGCGAGGACACGTTGACCACCACGCCCCGGCCCTGGCGGCGCATGACGGGCAGGACCGCTCGAAGCAGTCGCAGGGGCCCGAACACGTTGGTCTCGAACGCCGCCCGGACCACATCAGGGCTGGTGTCCTCGATGGCTCCCTGCAGTCCCACGCCGGCGTTGTTGACCAGGACGTCGATGCGCCCGTGGACATCGACCGCACCCGAGACGGCAGCGGCGACCGACGCCTCCTCGGTGACGTCGAGGCCCACGATGTCGAAGGTGAGGCCCTCCTCGTCTCGTCGCCGCTGCAGCTCAGTTGCCGCCAGGGGGCGGCGGACGCCGGCGATCACCGTCTCACCCGCACGGGCGAAGTGCAGCGCCGTCACCAGGCCGAACCCGCTGCTGCACCCGGTGATGAGGACGACGGCCACGATCCCACGCTAGGCAACGGCGAGGACGGGCGCCGGCACCGGGCAAGTCAGCGGGCGGCCACCGGGTCGAGCAGGTCGGTCACCGTGTCGAGGATCTCGGGGTCGATGTCGAGCTCGGCGGCGCCCACGTTGGCGTCGACGTGCTCGGGCCGGCTGGCGCCGGCGATCACGCTCGCCACGGCTGGTTGGCGCAGGCACCAGGCCAGGGCCAGCTGGGCCGGCGAGCACCCCACCTGCTCGGCCACCTTGCCCACCCCAGCCACGGCGTCGAGGGTGTCGACGGTCAACCACCGTTCCATGAACCGACGGTCCCCGCCCGCCGCCCGACTGTCGGCGGGGACGTCGTCGGGGGTGCGGTACTTCCCGGTGAGCACGCCCTGGGCGAGGGGCGACCACACCACGTTGCCGATCCCGAGCTCTTCGGAGGTGGGCAGGACGTCAGCTTCGATCCGGCGCTGGAGGGCGCTGTACTGGGGCTGGTTGCTCGCCGGCGGCGCCCACCCTTGGGTCCGGCACAGCTCCGTGGCGCGGCGGAGCTGTTCGGCCGACCACTCCGAGGTGCCCCAGTAGAGGATCTTGCCCGCCCCGATGAGATCGTCCATGACCCGGCAGGTCTCCTCGAGAGGCGTCTCGGGGTCGTAGCGGTGGCACTGGTAGAGGTCGATGTGGTCGACGCCGAGCCGGCGCAGCGAGTGGTGCACCTGCTCCCACACGTGCTTGCGGGACAGGCCCGAGTCGTTGGGCCCCTTGCCCACGGGGAAGTAGACCTTGGTGGCGACCACGTAGTCGTCCCGCCGGAAGCGGGACAGGGCGCTCCCCATGATCTCCTCCGCCCGACCACCGGCGTAGACGTTGGCCGTGTCGAAGAGGTTGACGCCGAGCTCGAAGGCCCGGTGGATGCAGGCGGTGGCCGTCTCCTCGGCGACCGAGCCCCCGTAGGTCAGCCACGAGCCCAGGCTCACCGCCGAGACCTGGACCCCCGACCGACCCAACCTCCGGTAGCGCATGGGCGGCCTTCTTACCCCGCTCAGCCCGGCGCCACCCGCAGGATCCGGTCATCGCCTCTTGATGGCGAGCCTCGTCCGTCCCGGTTGGAGGTGGCCAGGTAGATGCTCCCGTCGGGAGCGACGGCGACGGCCCGCAGACGACCGAAGTCGCCGTCGAAGAGGACCTCTTCTCCCGTCACCGAACCGTCGGTCCCAAAGCTCAGGCGGCGCAGATCCTCACCCTTCAGGGTGACGAAGAGCATGGATCCCCGCCAGGCAGGGATGAGGTCACCGGTGGAGACGGCGCAACCGGCGGGGGCGATGGTGGGGGTGTAGTTCTGGATGCCGGTTCCCACCGAGCCCGGCCAGCCGCCGTTGAAGCCGGCCCTCAACACGTTGATCTCGTCGCCCCGGTCGGGACCGTGCTCGGTGGCCAACAGGCGCCCCTCGGCGGTGGCGCACAGGCCCTGGACGTTGCGATGCCCGCTGGTGAAGACCTCGGGTCCAGCCCCGTCGGGGTCGATGCGCAGCACCTTGCCGTTGAGGCTGGCCTGATCCTGGGCCAGCTCGGGCCGGCCGGCATCGCCGGTGGCGGCGTAGAGGGTGCCGTCGGGACCCAGCAGCAACCGCCCCCCGTTGTGGATCGCCGCCTTGGCGATTCCCTCGACCAGGACCGTCTGGGAGCCATCGGGTTCGAGGCGTACCACCCGGTTGTCGGTGGCGCTGGTGTACATGACGAAGACCCGTCCCCGCCCGTCGATCTCGAGGCCCATGAGCCCGCCCTCGCCCGACTCGACCACGCCGGCCACGCTGCGGGCGGGCTCGCCCAGGCGCGTCAGACGGCCCCCCCGCTCGGTGAACCACAACCGGCCTTCGGGGTCGAAGGCCATGGCCCACACCGTGTCGAGGTCCCGGGCCACCTCGGTGACCTCCAGGGGCCCGGCCTCGGTCTCGGCCCCCGGGGCGGGGGATCCGCCACCCGACCGGTCGGCGTCACTCGGCCCCCCTCCGGCCCCGGTCGTGGGGCTCGCCGGAGGTGCCGTGGTGGTCGCTCCGGGGACCGCGGTCGTCGTGGGTGCGGTCGTCGGTGCGCTGGTGGCGATGGTCGTGGCCGTGGTCGACGAGGCCCGTCCCGGTGCGGTCGCCCGGGTGAGGACCTCCTCCGAGGCGCCCTGGCCACATGCCCCGGCCAGGAGCACACCGGCGAGGACGACCGCCCCTCGGCGAGCCCTCAGCCAGCCTCCATCGTGCACTCGTCCAGGCTATTGACCGGAGGACCGAGGTCGACCACCATGCCTTCCCCAGCAGCCGAGACCGCCAAGCGCGGGTGCCGTAGTGAGGAGACCACGGCGTCGATCTGGTCATCGGTCCGGGAGGGGTCGTGGTGGTACAGCCACACGGCGGCGGCACCGCCAGCCTCCCCCAGCCCCACGGCGTACTCCGCGGCCGAGTGCCCGAACGCCGCTCTCGCCGGAAGCTCGGCCGCGCTGTGCTGGGCGTCGTGGACGAGGAGATCGACGCCGTCGACCAGGGCCAGTGCCTCTTCGTGGTACGGCCCCAGGCCCTCGGGCCCGGGCCCCAGCGACACCGGGTTGTGGTCCGACAGGTAGGCGAGCGACCCGGCGCCGTCGGAGACCCGGAAGCCGAAGGTCCGTCCCCCCTTGTGGGGGATGTCGAGGGCCAGCACGTCGAAACCCTCGAGGTGGTGGTGCCCGGGCTCGAGGCCCTCGAAGCGCCAGCGACCGCGAAGACCCAGGGGGTCGACGGGGAAGTGCGGGGGCGACATGGCTCGCGACAACACCTCGACCGGATCGCCCTGGGCGGGAAGGGCCAGGGTGACCTCGGCGTCGGGGCGGTCGGCGGCGGCGAAGAAGGGCAGCCCCTGGGTGTGGTCCCAGTGGAGGTGACCAAGCACGATCGTGCCGCGGAAGGCAGCTCCGCCCAGCAGGCTGGTGACCCGGCGGATACCCGTGCCCGCGTCGAGGAGCAGCGACGGCAGTGCACCATCGTGGCCCAGGGCCAGGCACGAGGTGTGTCCCCCGTAGCGGGCGAAGTCGGCGCCTGGTGCGGGGGTCGAACCCCGCACCCCGCAGACCCAGACCCTCACCCCTGGGATTCCTCCCGGCGGTGGCCAAGGCTGACCTCGGCCAGCATCGCCGGGTCGATCTGGTCGCCGGCGGCCACGGCCAGCTTGCAGGGCGTCACCGCCCGCAGGGTCGAGGTGCGCAGCCCGCCCTCGAGCAACGCCCGCTCTCCCACCAGGGCACCTGGGCCCAGGTCGGCCAGCGCCTGGCCGTCGACCTCGACCCGCAGCACGCCGTCGAGCAGCAGGTAGAGCTCGTCACCCGGGCGACCCTGTTCGACCAGCACCGTTCCCTCCCGGATTCGCCTGATCGTCGGCTTGGCCCCCTCCTGCATGATCGTGGTCGACAACGAGCGCTCGAGGGCGCTCTCCACCTCGGTCACCAGGGCGGGCGAGTCGGTGTCGCCCCAAGGCGTGTGGCGCCCGAAGGCGTCCCGGTACCAGGTGGAGAAGTCGAGCAGGCCGGACTTGGCCACCAGGTCCCGGTGGTCGTCGTAGACCCAGTGCCTGGGGAAGGTGCTGGCCCCGATGAGCTCACCCGACGAGGTTCCGTCAGCCCTGACGCTGAGGGCGAGGGTGGTCCACACCAGAGGCGCCTCCACCTTCACGAACGGCGGACGGCTCACCCGCCGGGGGGCGGGGAGGGCGACGTGGCCCCCGGTGGTCTGGGTGAAGCGCACCTCGTCACTGCTGACTCGGGTGACCCCCTGGAGATCGGGCAGGGCCACGGCCTGGAAGGTCATCGACGCTCGGCCGCGACCGACGGTGGTGCGGCCCATCAGACCGCCACCGGCCTGGCCGTGGGCCACGATGCGCCCGTCCCTGACCTCGACCCAAGCCCGGAGTTGGTTGGCGAAGCGGAAGCGACCGGCCTCCCGGAGCGCCTCCACGTCGTCGGCCTGGTCGGGGGGCGGGCTGTCGTAGGGAAGGAACCCCACCTCGAAGGGCAGCCGGTTCAAGCCGGGCAACGCCTCGGAGGGGATCCATGAGATCGACGTCAGTGACGACTCGATGCGCATGGGTTCACGCTAGAGACAGCGACGGAGCCCGGCCAGGGTGGAGGCATGTCTCTCGCCGGGGAGGCTGGCACCCGAACCACCGTGGAGTCCGGTGCCGGGGTCTTCAGTCGCTCCCCAGGCCCTCGTCGTCGAGCCAGTCGGCGGCCACGTCGGCCGGTGGCTCCCGCTCGATGCCCACCTCGGCGTTGAGCTCGGCCAGGGTCTCGGTGTCCAGCGCCGCCGAGACGGCATCCAGGCGCTCCACCAGCACGTCTCCCCAGC
Organism: Acidimicrobiales bacterium; assembly: GCA_030447125.1. The sequence goes on along the minus strand of JAUJLZ010000106.1, from coordinate 658 downwards.
GCTCGACCACCTCCTTGCGCACCAGGGGCACCACGTTCTCGGCCGGCTGGAGGTTGCGGTCGTCGGCCAGGAGCACGAAGTCCCCCTCGGTCAGGTGGCCGTCGGTGGTGAAGAGCAGGCCCACGTCGACCTCCCCGCTGGTCAACGCCGCTCGCGTCTGGCGGCCGCCGCTGTCGAGGGGGAGGAAGCGGGCGAAGGACAAGCCGTAGGTCCCTTGGAGGCCCGCCAGGCAGAACGGCCGGTCCCGGCACTCCCGAGGTCCACCGAAGTGCAGGCCGGCGGCGTGAGGGCCCAAGTCACTGATGGTGCGCAGGCCGAGGCGTGCCGCCGTCTCGGAGGTGACGACGACGCCGTTTTGGTTCTCCGCCGGGGAGTGGGCCAGGGCCACCACGCCCTTGTCGGCCAGGATCCCGGCGAGGCGGGCCCGGGTGCCGGCCGCGTCGAGGGTGGAGGTCGAGGCCGCGGAGTCGAAGAAGGCCAGGGCCGAGCCCAGGTACTCGGGTACCACGTCGACCAGGCCCTGCTCCAGGGCGGGCTCCATGATCTCGCGCGGCCCGACCTCGTGGCGACGAGCCACGGGCAGCGCGGCGTCCTCGAGGGCCTGGGCGTAGATCTCGGCGAGGAGCACGCTCTCGGGGAAGTTGAACGACGCCACCAC
>JAUJLZ010000105.1 GCA_030447125.1 Acidimicrobiales bacterium | reverse complement strand
CGTTCTGGGTGTCGAACTGGCTGGCGGCCGAGCGGTACAGCGTGCGCCAGCGCTGAGTGGCGGCTTCGAACGACAGCGGGATGGCGTTGAGCACGTCATCGAGCCAGGTCGGGGTCCACCATGCCGCCTCCTCCAGTTCGGAGCCCAGATCGGCCAGCACCCGGGTGGCGATGTCCTTGGCCCGACGTCGAGCCCCGGGCTCGGCCAGGTCGGCCCTTACCGACTCCAGCAGTGGAAGCTCGCTTACCCCCTCCCCCACCTCCAACACGTCGGTCAGCGAACGGCCCAGGTTGAGCCCGCTGGCCGCCAGCCACACCGCCTGCACATGCGCCCGTACCAGGTCCTGGTTGGCCACGTCGATCCGAGGAGTGGCCACCTGGCCCGACACCATGAGCTGGGGCCGGCGGAAGAACCACTGGTCGTGAGGACTGCCCGCCGAGCAGTAGGTGAACACCAGGGCAGGCTGACCGCTGCGGCCGGCGCGGCCGCTGCGCTGGGCGTAGTTCGCCGGTGTCGGTGGCATGTTGCGCAGGTTGACGACATTGAGCTCGGCGATGTCCACGCCCAACTCCATGGTGGGCGAGCAGAAGAGCACCGGCAGGCTGGCCGAGCGGAAGGCCTGCTCGCGAGCTTCCCGCTCGTCGGCGGGCACCTGGGCGGTGTGCTCGCGGGCCTCGACGCCCACCAGCTCACGGGGGACGGTGCGGTAGAGCTCGACGAAGAAGTCGTTGGGTGGCGCCGCTACTCCCGGCGCCGAGGGCATGCGCACCGGGTCGTGGTAGGGGCGGCTTCCGTCACCGGCCCGCCAGCGCATGGCCGACGCCGGCACCTGGTAACCGGGGACGCCGTCGGCGGCACTCACCACGTCTTCGACCAGGCCGCCCCGTCGCAGGCCGGCCAGCAAATCGACGATGACGGTGCCCAAGTCGTCGAGGGTGAGCCGCTCCTCCCACCCGGCGAAGGTGCTGGGTCGGCGGAGGTAGCGGGCGAAGCCGCCTCGGGCCGACAGCGACGACCAGCTCCGGTGGTCGCTCTTCTGGCGTGACCGAGGCAGGACCGCTCTGGCCTCCTCGGGGGTTCCCTGCTCCTCGAAGGCCCAGGGCCCGACCAGGCGCTGGCTCGACCGCTGAGCCAGTCGCTCTTGAAAGGCGCCGTCGAGCACGTCGACCTTGATGGCCAGCTCCCGGCGGAGGTGGTCGAGCAGGGTGGTGGCTACGGCCAGACGCTCGGCCGGCGCAGCTCCGGCAAGCACCGGGTGGCGGTCGGCCCAGATGTGCTCGGCAGCACACACCTCGGGGAGGGACAGGTAGCTGATCTCAAGCAAACCGCACTGCTCCAGGTTGGGTGAGCTGATACGCCACCCTCGTCCGAGGTCGACGTAGAGGTGGTAGCCGAGAACGTCGCGCAGTACCCGCTCGGTGTCCGTGCGGGCGTGGAACTCCAGCTCAGGGTCGACGGCGTAGTGCTCGAAGGGAAGGTCGAGGGCCCGGAAGACGGCATCGGTGACCTGGTCGTGCTCGAGGCCCTCAGGGCCGACCTCCACGGCGGCCTGGTGGAGGGCGGCCCGCAGCAAGCTGACCCGGACGAAGTCGTTGAAGTGCCCGGCCTGGAGGGAGGCGTCCTGGCGGTTGTCGGTGAAGCTCAGCAGCTTCTTGGCGGCAGGACCGAGCTGGGGGTCAGCCCGCAGGCTGCGTACGGTCGCCAAGCTGAGCACGGTGGTGGCGGTGCTGCGGCCCTCGGAGCCGAGGGTGGTGAGCTTGGTGAAGTCCGACTTGGCTCGTCCCCCGTAGGAGACCCCACAATGCAGGCAGAGCCGGAAAGGCGCCGGGATCCACCACGCCTGAGTTCCGCCCTCGTCGAGCCAGCCCCGGGTATCTACCCGCACTGCTACTGGCAGGAGTTTGGTGTTCCAGCTCTTGACCTTGGTACCCCGGGCGGTCTCCTCCAGCCAGTCTTCTGGCAGTCGCTCCACCACCTCGGCCGGGTCATCGGGCCAGGGGCGGTCGGTACTCAGGTAGAGAAAGCCGGGCTCGGAGCCACCTTCAGCTTGGTGCTCGCGAAGTTCGCGTGGCACCAACCGACTGACGCCGTTGCCGTCGAGTATCCGCCGCACCGTGTAGTACTCCTGGCCGCACTGGCGACAGAACGACAACGGCAACAGCACCGTGTCGCGGTGCCCGGGCACGAAGCGCTGGCCGTTGAGGGTGAGGTGGCGGGTTTCCTCGACGTCCAGGGAGGCGAAGACGGTGTCGCCCTTGCTGATGAACTGATGGAGGCGGAAGGCGAAGGCCGGAAAGCCGGTAGGGCTACACGCCCGGTAGCCGGCCATGAGCTGGGCCTGGATGGCACCGGCTGCGATGTCGGGGTTGACCCCGGTCAACTCGGCCAGCTCGATCGCGCCGCCGTCGCTGCTCCCGATGGGACGGGGCGAGACACGAACCAGGCGCCCTTCGAGTTGCTGGACTCCGAAGGCCTGCTCGATCCAGCTCGAGAGTGGGTCGGCCACGAGGTCGTCGTAGCTGGTCGTGCTCCTGTCGAGCCCTTCGTCAAGGCGCTGCCGTAGCCGGGCGACAGTGCCGGCATCGGTGAAGTCGAGCTCGGGGGTGGCCCGACGCAAGGTCTCGCCCACCACGCTGGCGGGAGCCACGGGAGCGCCGAAAATGGTGGTGGCCATGGCGGCGACCGCGGCCCGCTGGTCGTCCAGACTGCCCTCGGTCGACAGCGTGGCCGACGTGCCGACGTAGCGCAGGTCGGGGGCTCGGCACGCTTCTCGTAGGCGGCGTACAAGCAGGGCCACGTCGGCCCCCTGGCGCCCTCGATAGGTGTGCAGCTCGTCGAGGACCAAGAAGCGGAGACCTTGGGCCCGCTCGACCAGGGCCCGGTCACGCACTCGGGTGAGGATGAGCTCGAGCATCACGTAGTTGGTGAGGATGATGTCGGGCGGATTGTCGAGGATGGCCCGACGGGCCTCGTCGCCCTCTTGGCCGGTGTAGCGCTGGAAGGTGACCGGTGGCCGGCCCCCCGGCGCTCCGGCCACCAGGAACTTCTCCAGCTCCTGAGCCTGGCTGTTGGCCAGGGCGTTCATGGGATACACGATGATGGCCTTGACCCCGCCGCCACTCCCGGTCCGCAGAACGGCGTCGACGATCGGCACCAGGTAGGCCAGGCTCTTGCCCGATCCGGTTCCCGTGGTCAGCACGTAGTTGCGTCCTGCCCGGGCCTCTCGAATGGCGTCGACCTGATGGCGGTGCAGGCGCATTCGGGTACCGAGCGTGGCATCGCCGTCGGCCTTGCCCACCCGGAAGACGTCGGCGCAGCCGGTGTGCAGGAGGCCTTCCGCCACCAGGTCGTCGATCCAGCCCCCCGACTCGAAGGCCGGGTTGAGGCCGATGCGGGGCTCGGGCCACAGGCGGCCCTCGTCGAGGCTGCTCTGCACCCGCTCGCGGATGCGACGGTCGCGCATGGCCATGAAGCTGGCCACGTAGCGGCGGTAGTCGCTGATCAACTGCTTGCGAAGCTCGAAGACGTCCACCCGTGTCCTCCATCGGCAGGTTGGCGGAAATACCTTAGGACGGTGGTAATCGGCCCTTGCCGCGCCGGCGTCGCCGGTGGAAAGCTAGGGAACGCAACTTCCTCCATCACCGCTCTGCCTTCTGCCCGATGGAGGAACCATGCCTGTCCCCACCCAGCACCCGCTGTTCGAACGCGCCGTCGAGCTGTTCGATGCCATCACCGAGAACCGGGGGTGGGGTTGCCCCGCGCTCCTCTTCGGCATCGCATGCAGCGACGAACCAGGTTCCGAAGTCAAGATCGCCTTCAAGGAGTTCGACGGGCACCCAGCCGAGTCCCTTATCGGGTTCTCCGCTCCCCTTACCTGGACAGCGATCGGCGTCTGCGCCGAAGGCTGGGCCTACCCGTATCTGGAGGCGGAGCACAAAGTCCGGCCCGCTGCTGCCACCGGTCCCGGGCGGGAACGGGTTCGCAGCCTGGTTCTGCTGAGCCGCGACGGGCAGGTTGCCGGCAGGTTGCGCTGGCAGAACGGACGGGTCGTCAAGGAAGCACCGGTCGAGGGACTGATGAGGGACTGCCTCCGGCGCAGCCTCGGCATGTGAGCTCCTCGTACCGTGGTCACCATGGCGAGCAGATACGAAGCCCTTACGGCCTTCTTGGGAGATCGATCCGATCCCGTTGTCGAGATGACCTTTGCGGAATTGGACCGCCTAGTCAGTGGACTCCCCGACTCCGCTCGCAAGTATCCGGCTTGGTGGGCCAACTCCCGTTCCTCTCAGCCTCATGCCAAGTTCTGGCTCGATGCTAGGCGCAGGGTGACGCCAGACTTCAACGCCGGGAGAGTGCGATTTGTCACCGGCGCGGAGAGCACACCCAACCCGCGCGCTGTCGCCATGGCCGGCCAGGACGCAATACTGCACGCCACGGGCGAGACCGTTGAAGTAGGCGTACGGTTCGTGTGGCTCAATGCGGGCGTCGTCACGCTCGATGTCTCCGGCAAGCTTCGGTTCTACCGTCTACCGAGTCGTCCTGGCATCTACCGCTTCACCCTTACCGACGGCGATTCCGGCTCGTTGAGCATCTACATCGGCGAGTCTGACAACCTGGCTCGGAGGATGGGCAACTACCGCAACCCCGGCCCGACGCAGCCCACAAATGAGCGCCTGCAAGCACGGATACTCGAGACGCTGGCCGGAGACGGGAAGGTCAGCGTTTCGGTCGCCCTCGAGGCGACCGTTGACGGCACAACACTGGACCTCAGCGCCCGACCGGCCCGCCTGCTCGCCGAGAACGCTGCCCTCATCCGCGCTGGCCAGCACGGCCATCACGCCGAGAATCTCTGAAAGGCAGCAAGCGCATCGTGATACCGACCTCGGGATCCGCATTTTGTCCGAGACACCAGCGTCAGCCGCACATCGTCTACCGGTCTGCCGCCTGACTCTCTATAGGCCCAACTCCAGGCCCCGCGGCTCGATGGCGGGGGCTCGTCCAAGGCATCGGTCGAGTCGTTCGCACGCCTGCGACATGGCTCGGCCGTTGACGGCGATCGCCGTGTCCTTCCAGCTCGGGGACCGTCCGAGGTGCCTGTATCTGCCGCTGATGTTGAAAGCCACGGTGTGCTGGTCGAGCCGCGCCGCCGCCTCGTCCCAGATGTCGGACACGGCGCCGCGTTCAGGGCGTGGCCCCAGACGGTCGACCACGTGGTGGGGCGGATCGTCGGCGAGGCCTGATGCTCGGGCGGAGAGGTCGCGGTCGAGTTCCCGCCGGATGCCGTGGCGCTCTCGTTCGAGGCTCGGGCGGTCCAGCACGGTGGCCTGGGCCTTTGCGAGCGACGCCTGAATGCCTGGGAGGCGCGTCTCGATCTCCGCCAGCTCGGCGACGGACTGCCTGATCGTTCCCTGCGCCTGGTTGAGGTCGCCGCGAGCTTGCAGGATCTCGGAGCGGCGGAGGCGCCGCACAAGAGGACGATCCAGCTCGTCCAGCACCTCCTGGGCCCGGTCACGCCGCTCCTCGCCACCCGAGAGGCGCTCGGCCAGCTCGGCTCGACGGCCGATGGTCCGGTCCAGCTGCTCTCGGTACATCCGGATGCCGGACTCCGCACGCGACAGCTTCTGGGTGATCTCGTGCTCCCGCTCGAGGAGCTGCCGGACTTGGCCCGCCTCCAAGGGACGCTCCGGCTCTCGTGCTTCACCGTCGGGCTGGGGGCGCTGCAGCTTCGCCCGGCGGGCGACGGCTGGCTCGTCGATCCAGCTGCGGGCCAGGGCCTGGGCTAGGAGGTCTCGGGCCGTTTCCTCGCCCTCGACGACCACGAAGGCGTCGTTGCTGTGGCGACCCCGGGTCATGGGCACGTAGACACCTCGGGTGTCGGCGGGCCCATCGAGGAAGAGGAAGGAGCGGTCGACGGTGCGGCCCTGGTTGGCGTGGCTGGTCTGGGCGTAGGCCAGCTCGACGTGCTCAGCCACATAGTCGGCAGGGAGGCGGACGGTGCCAGTGCGACCGGCGACACTCAGGGCACCGTCGTGGTGAACGGCGTGAACCTCCCACTGGTCGCGGTTCTTGACCATCAGCCCGCAGTCGGTCCGCAACTCACGGTCGTTACGTCGGGTGGCGACAGCGTCACCGACATGCAGCCGGTAGCTGCCCGCCTCGACCGAGGGGCCGGCGAGATCGACCTCCCCGGCCCGGGCCCGGATGGCCTGCGCCCGGTGGTTGAGAGCCACGACCGTCTCGTTGGTCGGCGCCATCATCGCCGCCCTCTCGCCTTGGGATCGGGCCTCCCACCAGGCGTTCACCACCGCCCGCTCCATCTGTCGGCGGCTCCCGCCGTGGATGCGACCGTGGTCGTCGTAGACGGCCAGCACATCGGGGTTTCCCCGACGGAGCTGCAGACTCGCCTCCCGCTCCCAGGCGTGAGCGAAGCGGTGGACGCGGTCGAGCTCGATCACCCCGTAGCAGTCGATGAGGTGACCGAACATGCCCGAGCGGCCCACCGCCGAGAACTGCAGCGGGTCGCCCACGAGGG
>JAUJLZ010000104.1 GCA_030447125.1 Acidimicrobiales bacterium | reverse complement strand
CCGACACTCCAGCGCCGCCGCCCTACCGTCGATCGCGCGGTCCACTCATCGCCCTCGTGGTCTTACTGATCATCGGAATGGCAGCAGCCGTGTTCCTGGTCGTAACCGCCGGGGACGACGACGCTCCGAGCCAGTCGCTGGGCGCTCCGGGTACAGCCACCACGTCGGTGCCTCCGACGACGCTTGATCCCGAGGCGGCGATCAAGGCCGAAATCGAGAGCGCCTACCGGCAGGCGTACGAGGGCTTCGTCGCCGTAGCCAGCGACCCCAACGGACAGCTCGATGATCCGCGCGTGACCGAGTTCAAAAAGGGAACCGCGCTCGCCGCCGCGCAGCTGGCGATCCGGAAGTTCAGGGCCGAGGGCCACGTCTTGAGGATCGACCGCCTGGAGTTGCACCCACGGGTCGTGGCGCTGGGGCCGGACACTGCGCGGGTGGAGGACTGCAACATCGACGTCAGCGCCCTGGTCGACCAGGACACCGGCGAGGTCGTCGTCGCGGCTGGCCCGCCTGAGCCGACGTTGGTCATCGCCGACTTCGAGCTCGTCGACGGCAGGTGGATGCAGGGCACTTTCACGGACACCAAGCAACCATGCGCGGTGCCTCAGTAGCGGCTGCGGTCATCGGCGCTGGGCTCCTGGTGGCTGGGAGCACGCCGGCGCTGGCTCAGGTTGCCAACGGCAGCCAGGACGGCTCAGGGGTCGAAGCTGGGGTCCAGGGTCCCGGTAGCAGGCCGAACATCGAGCCGCTGTCGACCAAGCCCCACCGAGGCGGCGGCGGGTCTCCCCCAACCTGCACCGCCGTTGATGGCACCGTCGGCCCGGTCAACTATCGACCTCTACCGTCGCACCTTCTGCTGGCCGAGGAGAAGGACAGGATCGCTCGGGAGGGAGGCGGCTACTACCTCACCTTCTGCGGCAATGATCTGCGCCCGTGGCTGCCGGGAAACCGGCTCGACTACGAGTACCGCCCAGCCGGAGCGGGAAGCGGCACTGCGGTCGATCCCGCGCAGCTCGCCACCGAGGCACTGCAACGCACGCCCTTGCCCGAGCCGGAGATCACCATGGCGCCGGCGCCGGACATCCCCCAGCTGGTCAACCTGGCCACCTTCTTGTGGCTGCCGGCCGAGCAGTGGCAGACCGCCACCGCGTCAGCCTCGGCCGGTGGCGTCACCTCCACGGTGACCGCCACGCCCACCCGGGTCATCTGGGACATGGGCCAAGGCGACACGGTGGTCTGCGACGGCCCCGGCGTGCCCTACCGCCCGGACCTGCCCGACGAGCGACAGCCCTCGGACTGCCACTTCACTTACCGCTTCTCCAGCGCCGGCGCGCCAGGCAACGCCTTCACCGTGACCGCCACGGTGGAGTGGGAGACGACCTGGTCGGTGAGCGGTGCACCGGGGGGCGGCAGCCTCGGGACCGTTCGCCGCTCGGCCAGCACCAGGGTCCAGGTGGCCGAGTTGCAGACGGTCAACGTGTACCCCACCGCCGCACCCTAAGGAGCCGCCCCCATGGCACTGCGACAGCAGAGTCGCCCAGCAGCGACCCCGACCAACGGCTCCCGGAGCGGCCTCCGATCGCCGACCGGCGCCGCCACCGCCAGGCGCTCGGTCCCCCTGGCCCTGGTCGGACTGGCCTCGGTGGTGGTGGGCGCCCTGGTGTTCCTGACCCTCTACACCACCCTCGACCGCCGCCAGCCGGTCCTGGTGGCGGCCCGCGACGTGGCCCCCGGTCAGGTCATCGCCGCCGAGGACCTCACCGAGGCCCGGGTATCAGTGTCCGAGGGAGCGGCGTGGGTGCCCGCCGACCAGCGCGGCGACGTGGTCGGTCGGCCCGCCGCCGTGGGCCTCGCCTCCGGTGCCATCCTGGCCCCCTCCCAGGTGGGCCAGTCGTCGGGCCTGCGGGCCGGCCAGGCCGAGGTGGGCGTGGCTCTCACCCCGGGGCAGGCTCCGCTGGCCCTGCGCCAGGGCAGCCGGGTCCAGGTGGTGGACAACGGCGGTGACATCCCCGGCGAGCGGGCCCGTCCCGTGGTGCTGTCCGACCAGGCCGTGGTGACCGACGTCGGGGCGCCCTCGGCGGCCTCGGCCACCACCGTGGTGTCGCTCACCCTGCCTACGCAGGAGGCGCCCGCTGTCGCCGCTGCCGGCGCCGCCGGTCGGGTGAGCTTGGTGGTGGTGAGCTCGTCGTGAGCGTCCTGGCGGTGGCGGGTGCCAAGTCGTCCCCTGGCGTGTCGACGGTGGCCGAGTTGGTGGTCCAGCTCCGCCCCGGCGACCGACGTTGCGTGCTCTTGGACTGCGACCCAGCCGGGGGTGAGTGGCTGTTGCGCCCCGGCGCCAGCCGCGAGCCCGGCCTGGTGAGCCTGGCCACCGCCGGTCGCCGGGACTTGCCGCCCGGGGAGGTCTTGCGTCACCTGCAGCACTTCGGGGACCGGCTGGAGGTGCTGGTGGGGCCCGCCGCCGGCCGCCAGGCCTGGAATGCGCTGGACCTGCTGGCCGAGCGTCTGGTGACGCACCTTCGAGGCCTGGAGGGCATCGACGCCGTGGTCGATTGCGGCATGCTCTGCCCTGCGTCGCCGGCACTGCCCGTGGTCCGGGCCGCCGACGTGGTGGTCGTGGTGAGCCGGCCCACGGCCCGGGCCGTGGTCCACCTGGCGCCGTGGGTCGAGCAGTTGGTAGGCGACGGTGCCGAGGTCGTGGGCGCCCTGGTGGAGGGACCACGAAGCCGCCACGAGCCCACCTACCGCCCTGACGAGGTGGCCGAGGCCCTGGGGGTGGAGGTGGTCGGCTGCCTCCCTCACGACCCCACAGCGGCCGCCCGGCTCTGGGCCGAGCCCGGTCGCCTGGGGCGCATCACCGAGTTTGCCCTGGTCCGCTCGGCGATTCCGATGGCCGAGGCCGTGTTCGCCCGTGGCCCAGCGGCGCCGTCCTCGGATCTCCTGCCGGCGTGGCGACAGGCGGTGCCCCAATGAGCACTGAGCAGCTCACCACGCTGCGCCCGACCAGCGCCGGCCTTCGCTGCGGCGACGCTCCGCCGTCGACCTTGTCGCTGGCGCCGATCTCGGTCCACCCCGACCCCGAGGAGGCGGCCCCGTGAACAGCGTCCACGATCAGCTCCGCCGGCGGGTGGCCGACCAGCTGGTCGAGCGGGTGCAGTCGGTGGAGTCCGCCCGGGGGATGCGGCTCGGCCCCCTCGACACCGAGATGTTGGCCACCAGCCTGGTCAACGAGGCGGTGGCCGCCCACGTCCGGAACTGCCTGGACGCCGGAGCTCCGGTCCCCTCGGCGGCGGAGGAAGAGGAGCTGGCCCGCGCCGTCATCGACGACCTGCTCACCCCCAGCGCCAAGCTGCAGCCCTACCTCCACGATCCCCGGGTGCTGAGCATCCGGGCCAACAACTGCCGCACCACCTGGGTGACCTACGTGGACGGCACCAAGGAGCGCGGGCCTGCCCTGGCCGCCGACAACGCCGGGCTGGTCGAGCTCATCCGGGGCCTGGCCGAGGAGGCCTACCGCTTCGACGGCATCGAGCGCCGCTTCGACGCCGGCAGCCCCAAGCTCGACTGCGCCCTGCCCAACGGCGACCGGGTCTTCGCCCTCATGGTGGTCAGCGGCGAGGCCATGTTCGTCATCCGCCGCCACAACTTCATCGACCTGGCCACCCTCGAGGACCTGGCCAGCACCGGGATGCTTGCGCAGATCGAGGTCGAGCTGCTCCGGGCCATGGTCCTGGCCAAGTTCAACGTGGTCATCACCGGGGGCATGGGCAGCGGCAAGACCACCTTGTGCCGGGTCATGGCCAACGCCATCCCCCCCGAGGAGCGCATCGTGGTGCTGGAGGACACCCCCGAGCTCGGCCTGGAGCGCTTCGCTGACCTGCACCCCGATGTCATCAGCGTGTGTCCCCGGGGCGCCAACGTGGAGGGGGCGGGCACCATCTCGCTGGGCGAGCTGGGTGAGTGGCTGCTGCGGGCCGAGGGCGAGCGCTTCCTGGTGGGCGAGGCCCGCGGCGGCGGCGAGATCATGCCCCTGCTCACCGCCATGACCTGTGGCAACGAGGGGTCGATGACCACCATCCACGCCCCCTCCACCCGCGCCGCCTTCGCCAAGCTGGCCCTGTACTGCGCCCGCTCGGCCGAGCGGCTGCCCCTGGAGCAGGCCAACCAGCTCATCGCCGCCGCCGTGGACTTCGTCATCCACCTCGAGGCCCGCCCCGGCGCGGGCGGCGTGGAGCGCTTCATCTCCTCCATCCGGGAGGTGGAGGGCGTCTCCGAGGCGACGGTGGTGTCCAACGAGGTGTGGCGCCGGGGGCCCGACGGACGCTCGGGCCCGTGCGGGGAGTTCCGCCTCGACACCCTGGAACGCCTGGAGGCGGCCGGCTTCGACGCCGGCGCCTGGGCCGGCAACGGGCACCGCCGATGACGCCGGTGCTGGCGCTGGCCGCCGGGGCGGCGGTGGGCTGCGGGGCCTTCCTGGTGGCGCTGGGCCTGCGGCGAGCCCCGCGCCGCCGACCCCGTGCGGTGACGGCCGCCCCGGTGGCCGGCGACCGGCGGGTGCTGCAGGCCGCCGTCGCCACCGGAGTGGCCCTGGTGGTGCTGTTGGCCACCAGTTGGCCGGTGGGTGCGGTGCTGGCCGGGAGCATCGCCCTCAGCCTCCCGTCGGTCTTCGGTGGCAAGCGGGCCCGGGAGGCGCAGGTGGCCCGGATGGAGGCCATCGCCACCTGGACCGGCCAGCTCCGGGACATGCTCAGCGGGGGCAGCGGCCTGCTGGAGACCATCGAGGCCACCGCGGCGGTGGCGCCCGCGCCCATCCGCCCCCAGGTGCAGCGCCTGGCCCTGGGCATGCGCCGGGGCCGGCTGGTGGAGGCGCTGCGGGCCTTCGCCGCCGAGGTCGACGATCCCATGGCCGATCTGGTGGTGGCCTCGCTGGTGGTGGCCACCACCGAGCAGGTGGGGCGCCTGGGCGAGCTGCTGGGGATGCTGGCGGCGCGCACCAACGAGCAGGCGGCGCTGCGCATGCGCATCGACAAGGACCGGGCCAGCGTGCGCACCCAGGTGCGGGGCGTGGTGGCGGTGACCCTGGCCAGCATCGTCGCCCTCACCGTGTCCGACCGTGGCCTGCTGGCCGCCTACGACAGCGCCGAGGGACAGCTGGTGCTGGCCGCCATCGGCGCCTGCTTCCTGGCCGGCTTCGCCCTGCTGGCCCGCCTGGCCCGACCCCCTCGCCTGGAGGGCTTCGTGCTGGCCACCCCGGAGGCGGCGTCGTGATCGCCGCCCTCAGCGCCGGCGCCCTGGTCGGCTTCGGGCTGTTCCTGGTCGGGCGGGCGCTGCTTCCGCCCCGTCCGTCGCTGGCCGCAATCCTGGCCCGGGTCAACGGCGTCGCCGAGCCGGTGGCCACCGTCGATCCTGGCAACGGATGGTCGGCGCGGATCGGGCCGCCCGTGGCCCGGGCCCTGGAGCGGGCGGGGCTGCGCCTGGGTCCGCTGGGGGCCGACCTGGCCGTGCTGGGACGCTCGGTGGAGGACCACATGGCGCTGCGTGCCGCCGGCGCCGCCATCGGCGTGGGGGTGGTGGCCGTCCTGGCGGTGCTGGCCGGCCTCATGGGCCGGTCGGTGTCGCTCGTGGCCATGGCGTGGCTGGCGGTGGGCGCCGCCGGAGTGGGCTTCGTGGTGCCCGACACCCTGGCCCGACGTGCCGCCGTGGTCCGCCGGGCCGGTTTCCGCCAGTCGCTGGCCTTCTTCTTGGACCTGGTCATCGTGGTCCTGGCCGGCGGCGCCGGGGTGGGCTCGGCGCTGCGCCAGGCCTCCGAGGCCGGGGACGGCTGGGCCTACGTGCAGATCCGCGCCGCGCTCTCCTCCGCCCGGGTGCGACGGGAGCCGCCGTGGGTGGTGCTGGGCCGCCTCGGGGCCGAGGTGGGCGTGGCCGAGCTCGAGGAGCTGGCCGCCGCCGTCTCGCTGGCCGAGCGGGAGGGGGCATCGGTGCGCCAGTCCCTCGCCGCCAAGGCGGCGTCCATCCGTGACCACCAGCTGGCCGACGTGGAGGCCGCCGCCTCGTCGGCCACGGTGCGCATGGCCGCCCCCCTGGTCCTGCTCGGCCTCGGCTTTTGCGCCTTCATCCTCTACGGCGCGCTCAACAGCATCTTCCTGGCTCCGTGATCGCCGCACCGTCAACCAACGAAAGGAGCACTGTCATGGCCGAGCTTCACCTCCTGCGCTGCTACTGGGATGCCGTGCGCTCCCGCCTCCGCGCCCGGCACCACGACCAGCGGGGCATCACCACCCTGGAGGCGGTGCTGTGGATCGGCGGCCTGGCCGTGCTGGCCATCGCCTCGGTGGCCATGATTACCGGCAAGGTCAACCAGGCCACCAACAACATCCCCACCGGTCCCTAGGCCACCCGCCGGCGGTGTCGCCGAATCGTCGTCTCTTGGTCGGACGTCGCCGCCTGCCGGCGTCCCGCCGGAAGGCGTGGCGCGCCCGCGGGGAGGCGGGCGTGACCACCCTGGCGGTGGTACTGGCCATTCCCGCCGTGGTGTTCCTGGTGTCCACCGTGGCCCAGTTCGCCCTCT
>JAUJLZ010000103.1:3037-6566 GCA_030447125.1 Acidimicrobiales bacterium | reverse complement strand
CCGTTCGGCCGCTTCTGTGCACCGGGTGCCGTGCCTGACGACGGTGGCCGCCGCCGTGGCGGCGGCGGCGGGGGTGGGCGACTGGGCCGCCCACCCCATGCAGGTGCGCAGCCTGCAGGAGTGGCTGTCTTTACCTGGGGGGGCAGCGCCCCCCCACCAAGCCCCTCACGTGGCCCCGCCCCCGTTGTGAGAGCGGGCGATCACGGGGCCCGGCGGCGCCGGGGAGATGTTGAGCTTGACTTGACCGTGCGGGTGGGATCGGTGGTCTTGCCCAACCCGGTTCTAACTGCCTCTGGCACTTCTGGGCATGGGGCTGAGTTGGAGGCGTTCTTCCCCCTTGCTTCGCTCGGGGCGGTGGTGGTCAAGTCACTCGCCTGGTTCCCGTGGGAGGGCAACCCTGCGCCTCGGGTGCATGAGACCGAGGCTGGGATGCTCAACAGTGTGGGGTTGCAGGGGCCCGGCGTAGAGGCGTGGCTGCAGCACGACCTTCCCCCTTTGGTTGCCGTTGGTGCTCGGGTGGTGGTGAGCATCTGGGGGTGGTCGGTCTCTGACTACGAGCGGGCTGCGACGCTCCTGGCCGACGCACCGGCTGCGGTTGTGGCCGTGGAGGTCAACCTGAGCTGTCCCAACGTGGAGGACCGGCGCTCGATGTTCGCCCACTCAGCCTCGGTCACTGAAGAGGTGGTGGCGGCCACGGCGGGGTGCGGGCGGCCTCGGTGGGCGAAGTTGAGCCCCAATGTGACCGACCTCGTGGAGATCGCCGACGCCGCTCGGCGGGGGGGTGCCGAGGCGGTGACGTTGGTCAACACGGTGATGGGGATGGCCATCGACGTGGAGCGCCGGACGTACCGGTTGGGGGCCGGTGGGGGAGGGTTGTCGGGGGCGGCGGTTCACCCCGTGGCCGTGCGGGCGGTGCACGACGTGGCTCTGGCCCTACCGGGGTTGCCCGTCGTGGGGGTGGGCGGGGTGGCCAGCGGTGAGGATGCGGCCGAGTTGCTGCTCGCCGGCGCCAGTGCCGTGCAGGTGGGCACCGCCACCTTTGCCGACCCCCGAGCTCCGGCACGGGTGTTGGCGGGCCTGCGGTCGTGGGCGGTTCGCCAGCGGGTGACTAGCGTCAGCGAGGTGGTCGGAGCCGTGCACCGCCCGGTGACCGAGCGAGAGATGCACGAGACGGAGGTAGGGCGATGACCGAGGTGGCCGAGATCGGCGTCAACGAGGAGATCAGGGCTCGGCTGGCGTTGGCACTCGATGTCGACGACATGGTCGTGGCCCTGCGCCTGGCCCGGGAACTGCAGCCCTGGTTTGGGGTGGCCAAGGTGGGCCTCGAGCTCTTCACCGCCGCGGGACCGGATGCCATCGGGTCACTGCAGGCCCTCGGGTATGACGTCTTCCTCGACCTCAAGCTCCACGACATCCCCACCACCGTGGGTCGGGCTGCTGCCGTGGTGGGAGCCTACGGCGTGCGCTATCTCACGCTGCACGCCATGGGCGGCGTGCCCATGTTGCGGGCCGGGGTGGAGGGGCTCCACCGAGGGGCAGCCCAGGCGGGGTCGGAGCGGCCGACGGCCTTGGCGGTGACCGTGCTCACCAGCGACGCCGACGCCCCGCCCCACATCGTGCCCAAGCGGGTCCAAGTCGCTTTGGAAGCCGGATGCGATGGCCTGGTCTGCGGCGCCCCCGACGTCGCCGACGTCCGCCAGCTCGCCCCCCGCCTCACCGTGGTGGTGCCTGGCACCCGCCCGCCCGGTGCCGACACCCACGACCAGGCCCGCACGGCTACCCCGGCTGCGGCGTTGTCGGCCGGCGCTGACCTGCTGGTGGTGGGTCGGGCCGTCACCGCCGCCCACGACCGCAGCGCCGCCGCCCAGTCCCTCGTCGCCACCCTGGGGGATGCCGATCCGGGGGACGCCGATCCGGGGGACGCCGGTCTGGGGGAATAGTGCCTTGCACTATGGTTCTGCGCCATGCCGCTGCCGCCTGAACTCTCCGCCGATCAGCGCCAGGCTGCCCTGGCCAAAGCCGGCGCCGCCCGCCGCCTGCGCGCCGAACTGAAGGACAAGCTCAAGATGGGTTCCACCTCCCTGCCCGAGCTCTTCGGCATGGCCGACAACGACGAGACCGTGGCCAAGATGAAGGTGCTCACCGTGTTGGAGTCGCTGCCGGGACTGGGCAAGGTCAAGGCCCGCCGGCTGATGGAGGAGCTCAGCATCAGTGAGAGCCGTCGCATCCGGGGCCTGGGCAGCCAGCAGCGCGAGACCCTGCTCAAGCGCTTTCCCGGCTGAGCCGCTACCGCTCGCTTGCTCGTCGTCATCTCCGGCCCTGGTGGCGTCGGCAAGGGCACGCTCGTCCGGCGGCTGCTGGAGCGGCAACCGGACCTGTGGCTGAGCCGGTCGTGGACCACCCGGCAGCGTCGGCCCAGCGAAGCGGACGACGCCTATGTGTTCGTCGATCGTGACCGCTTCCTGGCCGAGATCGAGCGCGGGGGCTTCCTGGAGTGGGCTGAGTTCCTGGGCAACCTCTACGGCACGCCCGTCCCCCGTCCTCCCGCAGGCACCGACACGGTGCTCGAGATCGAGGTGCAGGGCGCCCGCCAGGTGCGCGAGCACGACCCCGGTGCCCTGCTCCTGTTCGTGGTCCCCCCTTCGGTGGCCGAGCAGGAACGTCGGCTGCGGGCCCGCGGTGACGCCGAGCACCTGGTTCACCAGCGGCTGGACTCCGCAGCCGGGGAGGAGTCGGCGGCGGCGAGCCTGGGGGCCATCGAGGTGGTCAACGACGATCTCGACCGCGCCGTCGACGAGATCATCGCCCTTATCCACTCGGCCCGCTCGGACAGGGGCGCCACAACGTAGCGATACATTGATACATTGCGGGCGTGGCCATCCTCGTCTCCCTCGCCCTCGTGGTCACGCTCGCCTCCGTCGCCCTCATCCGGGCCTACGCCGAGCTCGACGAGGATCTCCTGCAGGAGTGGGCGCAGGCTCACGCGCTGGATGTCACCTCCGGGAACCGACCCATGGTCCGTTGGTACCTACGTACAGCCCGGCTGCTGCGTACCTGGGGAGCGCTGGCCGGGCTCTTCTTGCCCGCGTTGGCGGCGGCGGCCTTTGGCTCCTTCGAGAAGGTGCCGCCGGTGTGGGTCTTCGTCGGCTACCTCCTCGGTGCGCTCTACGCCGAGCTCTCCCTCTTCCGTCCGCTGCCAGACGGGCGCCGGGCCGCCAGCCTGGTGCCCCGGGCCCTGGCCGCCTATCTCCCTCGCAGGCTGCTCGTCACCCAGCGGTGCCTCGCCGCGATGATCGCCGTGGCCTCGCTGGCCTTGGCCTTCGTTCCCTTCGAACCCGACTACACCCTGCCGGTGGATCTCCGGCTGGTGCTGCTGGGCGTCGTCGGCGGTCCCGCCCTGGCCCTCGGCCTCGAGCAGCTGCAGGGGTGGCTCGTGCGCCGGCCCGGTGCCCCGTCGACGGAGCGGGCGGCGCGGGCGTGATCCTCGAGGTCGACGCCCGTTCGGCCGTACCCCCCTACGAGCAGCTCC
>JAUJLZ010000103.1:0-2937 GCA_030447125.1 Acidimicrobiales bacterium | reverse complement strand
GGCGTGATCCTCGAGGTCGACGCCCGTTCGGCCGTACCCCCCTACGAGCAGCTCCGCCAGCAGGTGACGGCGCTGGTGCTAGGCGGCGCCCTGGCCGTCGGGGCCCGCCTGCCGTCGATCCGCCAGCTGGCCAACGACCTGGGCCTGGCCGGCGGGACCGTGGCCCGGGCCTACCGGGAGCTGGAGGCCGACGGCGTGGTGGAGACCCGAGGTCGCCATGGCACCGTCGTGGCCTCGACCCCAGGCCTACCGGCACCCGCCCCGGTCCTGCTCGAAGCCGCCGGGCGCTACGCCGTGCAGGCGGCCCAGGTCGGCGCCAGCGTCGAGGACGCCATCTCCGCGCTGCGGGTGGCCTTCGTCACCAGGTCGGCGGGTGCGCCGACATGACCGAGGGGCACACGGTCGAGGCGTCGTCCGGCTTCATTCCCCACCAGCGACCGGTACGGCGCTTCGTGGTTGCCATCGCCGTGGTGGCCGTGGCCCTGGGCGTCGTGTGGTGGTCGGGTGCCTTCGCCCCCCGGTTGGGCGTGTCCTGCGCAGCTCGGGCCGAGACCGTCTCGGATGCCACGGCCTTGCGCTTCGAACTGCACAACGAGAGTCCCCTGCCGGTCGACATCGTGGGGGTGACGGGACTGGACGACGGGTCCCTCGACGTGGTCGCTGTGCGGGTGGATGGTGCTTCCCTGCCCGGTCCGGGGAGCCGCCTCGGCGGCAGGGAGACGGCCTCCGTCACCATCGAGGTCGAGGGCCATGGACCAGGTGCCGGACAGGGTTCTTCCGCCTCGTCCTTCAGCCGGGCCCTGGCCTCGGGGACCGAACTGGTGGTGCGCACGGTAGGCGGCGTCGAGCGGCGCTCGTGGCTGGGAAGCCTCCTCTCCGACGGGTCGGGATGTACCTCCCTGGACTCCCCGCCGTCCTGACGACCACCGCTGGTAGCCTCGGGCCCATGCCTTGGCGTACCGACACCATGATGAACCCGTCGATCGAGGACCTGCTCGGTCGAGTGGATTCCAAGTTCACCCTGGTGACGCTGGCCTCGCGCCGGGCCCGACAGGTCAACGCCTACTTCAACCAGCTCGGCGAGGGGCTGGGGGCCATCGTGCCGCCTCAAGTGGTCTCCACCGCCCGCAAGCCGTTGTCGATCGCCTTCGAGGAGATCGCCGCCGACAAGATCACCTACGAGCGCATCCCCGAGGGCACGGGCGACGAGGACAACGTGGCCGAGGCCCTCGAGACCGACAAGGAGTGGGGCCCGGTGGGGACCCTGACCGACGCTGCCGGGGACGACGACGGGGGGGTGCTGGCCGACGACGCCGTCGCCGGTGAGGCACACGACGCCACGGGCGAGGACGACGACACCGCCGGCGGGGAAGCTCCCGACGGTGAGGCTCCGAACGCCTGACGTCGCCTCGGTGGCTTCGCTCGAGGGTCGCTCGATCGTCCTCGGGGTCAGCGGCGGCATCGCCGCCTACAAGGCCGTCGACCTGCACCGGCGTCTCCAGGATGCGGGCGCCTCTGTCAGCCCGATCCTGACCGCCGGGGCCCAGCGCTTCGTCACCCCCACCACCTTCACCGCCCTCGGCCGGGAGCCGGCCCACCCCTCGGAGTGGAGCAGCGCCGACGTGAGCCCCCACCTCCGGCTCGGCCAGGGCGCCGACCTGATCGTGGTGGCGCCGGCCACCGCCCGGATCCTGGCGTCCTACGCCCTGGGCCTGGCCGACGACCTGTTGGCCACCACCTTGTTGGCCACCCGGGCGCCGGTGGTGGTGTGCCCGGCCATGCACACCGAGATGTGGGACCAGCCCGCCGTGCAGGCCAACGTGGCCACCCTGCGCCAGCGGGGCGTGCACGTGGTCGGTCCCGCCACCGGGCCCCTGGCCGGCGGCGACGCCGGTGTCGGGCGCATGGCCGAGCCCGAGGAGATCGTCAGCGCCTGCGCCGACGTCCTCGACGGGCTCCACTTCCCTGACCCGGATCTCGTGGGCCTACGGGTCCTGGTCACCGCCGGCGGCACGCGCGAGCCCATCGACGCGGTGCGCTTCCTGGCCAATTGCTCGTCGGGCAAGCAGGGTCACGCCCTGGCCGCCGAGGCTGCGGCCCGGGGGGCCTCGGTCGACCTGGTCACCACAGCCAAGGACGACGGACCACGGTCGGTCGACGTCGTGGCGGCAGGAAGCGCTCAAGAGATGCACGACGCCGTGCTCGAGCGCAGCCACGCGGCCGACATCGTCATCATGGCGGCGGCCGTGGCCGACTTCCGGCCCAAACAGGAGGCAGTCGGAAAGCTTCAACGCTCGCAGGGGCCGCCCGAGCTGATCCTCGAGCCCACTCCCGACATCCTCGCCGCCGTGGTCGGGCGCCGGCGCCCGGGCCAGACCGTGGTGGGCTTCGCCGCCGAGTGGGGCGACGCCGCGGCCGGCGCCCGGGCCAAGCTGGAGGCCAAAGGCGTCGACCTCGTGGTGGGCAACGACGTCTCGGCCCCCGGCGTCGGCTTCGACCACGACACCAACACCGTGGTGATCGTGTCGAGTACCGGGATCGAGTTGAATGTAGGGCCAGCCGACAAGCGGGCCGTGGCCCGAGCCGTGCTCGATGCCGTTGTCGCCCACAGGAGCTCACCATGAACCGCTCGACCTTCACCTCGGAGTCCGTGACCGAGGGCCACCCCGACAAGATGGCCGACCAGGTCTCCGACGCCATCCTCGACGCCATCTTGACCGAGGACCCGTACGGCCGGGTGGCCTGTGAGACCCTGCTCACGACCGGTCTGGCCGTGGTGGCCGGCGAGATCACCACCGAGGCCTACGTCGACATCCCCAAGATCGTCCGCCAGACGATCTGCGAGATCGGCTACGACCGGGAGTCGTTCGGCTTCGACGGGCACACCTGCGGCGTCATGATCTCCATCGACGAGCAGTCGCCCGACATCGCCCAGGG
>JAUJLZ010000011.1:8942-20083 GCA_030447125.1 Acidimicrobiales bacterium | reverse complement strand
GGGCCGAGAAGAAGCCGCCGCCGGCCGTGCTGCGGGCCGCTGAGCAGGAAGCCGCGGGTGGGCCTCCGGCGGGAGCGGACGAGTCGCAACCCCCGTCCCCCAGCCCCGACGGGGCCGAGGCCAACGACACGGGACCCTCCGAGGGCCCCGAGCCGCCGGACGCTGGCGTCAAGACGGGGAAGGCTCCCCGGCCCGACGGCGAGTCGGGCGGAGGGCGCAACGGGTCGGCCACGACCGCGTCGGAGGCGGTGAAGTCCTCATCATCGGGGCCACCTCCGGCGCCACGTCCGGGGCCACCTCCGGGGGAGGTCACCCTCGACGAGCTGGCCGACCTTCTGGCCGAGGCCGGATCGGGCCCGGCTGCCCCCGCTCGGGAGACGTCCGACCAGCCCAACCTCGGTCAGGGGTTCGAGACCTCATCGAGCGGCGCCGGTGACGCTGCCACCGACCGGCCTCGGCGCAGCCCTCGGGCCCCGGGCTCCTGAGGAGCCGACCCCAGGGCGACGGTCCGGCCTAGCCTCACCCGGGTGGAGCCCGAGCTTGGCCCTGTCCACGATCTGCTGCGCTGGAGCGAGACGCTGGCCGGCATCGCCCGGACCGGCCTCGGTTTCACCACCAGCCTCTATGAACGGGAGCGTTTCGAAGAGGTCTTGAAGGTCGCCGCCGAGATGCAGGCGGCGACCATCGATCCGGTGCCGGTGACGGCCGCGCTCGTGCAGGGGTGGATGGCGACCGTCGGTGAGGGGGTGGCCGGGTACGTCACTCCCAAAGCCGCCGTGGGTGCCGTGGTGGGCAATGACCGAGGTGAGATCCTCCTCGTGCAGCGGGCCGATTCCGGTGTCTGGCTCTATCCCACCGGGTGGGCCGACGTGGGCTACTCACCGGCCGAGGTGGCGGTCAAAGAGGTGGACGAGGAGACGGGGATCCATTGCACGCCCGAGCGCCTGATCGCCGTGCTGGACGGGCTGCGCCTCGGGTTCTCCCGCATCCCGCTCTACTCGCTGGTCTTCCACTGCCGCATGACGGGGGGCGAGTTGCGAGCGCATCCCCTCGAGTGCGCCGACGTGGGCTGGTTCGCCGAGGACGACCTGCCGGCGCCCCTGGCCGGTGCGTCCCGTTGGGCACCGGCCGCCTTCGCGGCGATCCGGGGGGAGCCCGTCGAGGTGGTCTTCGACCCTCCCCGGCCCCGGAGCTGATCAGCCGGGAGGCGGCGCCAGCTGTTCGAGCAGGGCGGTGATGATGGAGGTGCGTCCCTCTGTCGCCTCCCAGCGCTGACCCACGGTCTGGTGGTCGGCCAGCCCGACTGCGTCGGGGGCGACCCCCAGTGCCGCGGTGGCCGCGGCGGCGAGGGGTGCCGGCTCCACCTCCTCTCCGTAGGCACTGAAGCTCTCCAGCCCGTCCCACAGCGCCGCCGGTGCCGCCGGCGGTTCGACGTGGCTGGCCAGAGCCAGGGCCACGGCGGCGAAGAGCTCGTGGGTGGAGGTGCTCGCCGGCCGCCGGAACCGGGCGACGGGGTGCAGGCGCCACTCCAAGGTCAGACCACCGGGGCCGTCGTCGCGCAGCCAGACCTGCGACCCGTTCACGTAGGCGTCGACGGGCTCGCCGAAGCGACGGTCGAGGGCCAGGACCAAGTCCGGGGTGATCGTCCAGATGCAGGTGGACACCAAGTCGGGCATGTCCCGACCGTAGGTGGTGACGGAGCGGGGGGACGACGGGCTGCCAGGATGGGCGGGTGCGACGCCTGGTCCCGTTGCTCGTGGTGGTGGCCTTGGCCGGCGCGTGCAGTGATGCGGGGGACGTTCGTCGGTCGCAGCCGGCGATGGGGCCCCCGGTCTCGGCCCCGACTGACCGTCCCACCACGACGGAGCCGGTCACGACCACCACCGCGCCCTCGCCCCTGCCCCTCGCTGGTGCCCAACCGGCGACCGACACCTGCCCTGCCGTGCCCGCCCAAGCCGGCCCCGACCCCGATCGGCCCCGCTACAGCATGTCGGTCCGGGTCCTCCCCGACGAGGGCGCGGTGGAGGGGCGCCTGACGGTGCGCTTCCGCCCCGACCTGGCCACCGATCGCCTGGTGTTCCGGCTCTGGCCCAACGGTCCCCGTCCCGCGGCCGCCGGCGCTCGCCTCGAGGCCGGACCGGTCTTCCTCGGTTCCCCCGTTCCGGTCCCCACCGAGGCCCCCGAACCCACGACCCTGGTGGTCCCCCTCGAGCCCGGGCTCCGAGCCGGCGACGAGATCGAGGCGACCGTGCCCTGGCGACTGACCCTGCCCGGGGCGTCCAACGACCGCCTGGCCCAAGAGGGCGACGCCATCCGGCTCGGCTCGTTCTTCCCCATCTTGGCCTGGGAACCCGGGGTCGGGTGGGCCACTGACGCCCCCACGTCTGGCTTCGCCGAGTCCTCTCTGGCGCCGGTGGCCGACTTCAACTACTCGATCTCAGTCCCCGACGGGCTCTCGGTCCTGGCCACGGGCGTCCGGGAGGGCGATCGCTGGCGGGCTGAGGCCACGCGCGACGTCGCCATCTCCATCGGCCGGTTCCGCACGGTCGAGGGGACGGCCTACGCTCCCGGCCCGGTGGCGGTCACGGTGGGGGTCCACGAGGGGCTCGACGATGACCCCGGGGCCTACCTCGACAAGGTCGTCGACGCCTTGGAGGACTTCTCCCGACGGTTCGGGGCGCACCCGTACCCCACCTACAGCCTCGCCCTGACCCCGGGCCTGTCCGGGGGGGTCGAGTACCCGAGCCACGTCATGCAGGGGCCGGACACCCTCGCCCGCACCACCGCCCACGAGGTGGCCCACATGTGGTTCTACTCACTGGTGGGCAACAACCAGGGCCGTCACCCCTGGCTCGACGAGGGCCTGGCCACCTGGGCCGAAGCCCGCTTCGAGGGCACGCTCGACGAGATGGTGGCGCGGTCGATCCCTTCCGCTGGACGCCACCAGGTGGGTCAGCCCATGGCCTTCTGGGAGGCCCGGCCAGGTGCCTACTACCGCAGCGTGTACATCCAGGGCGCCCAGGCGCTGGCGGCGCTGGGCGACGCCGACGGGGTCGACTGCGCTCTGCGCCTCTACGCCGCCACCCACGCCTTTGACCTCGCCCGCCCCGAGGACCTGCTCGTGGCCCTGCGCCAGCGCTTCCCCGAGGCCGATGCCACCTTGGCCGCCTTCGGAGCGCCCTGAACGACACCTCATGGTGGACGGAGGCGACGAGGGTCAGGTCCCCGAAGCCGCCGCCACCACGCCGCAGGCGGCCCGGCTACCGGCGTCGCCCGTGCTGTTGGTCATGTCGTCAGGACCGGGCTGGTCCGATTCCGAGGAGGTGTAGCGGTCGGGGACGTTGGCGAAGTTGTCGGACCCGGCGTGGACCATCACGGCCGCCCCGTCACCTGCGGTGAGCTCGTCGATCGTGAACGTGTCGAGGTCGACGGTGAGCCGGGCCGTGCCGTCGTCCTTGACGTAGATGCTGGGTAGGTCGCCGTCGTGGTCACCGTGGGTGCCACCCTCGCCCACGAAGTGGCCCGTCGCCGTGGTGAAGGGACCGTCGGGGGCGTCGGCCTCGCACAGGCCGACGTCGTGGATGTGGAACCCGTGGAAGCCCGGCTCCAGTCCTTCCAGGCGGGCATCCACCCGAACCCCGTCCTCCCTGGTGGACAGGGTGACCGTGCCCACGTCGTTGCCCATGGCGTCGGTCAGGGCCACGTCCTCCTCCTGCTCCTCTTCCTCCTCCCCCTCGGCTACGGAGTCGTTGGGAGACGGGGCCTCTGTGGGATCGGCGTCGGCGTTGTCGGAGGCGTCCTCGCTCGTGCAGCCCACCAGGGCGAGAGCGGAGAGGGCCAGGACGGCGAGCGGGAGGGGGGGTCGGCGCATGGCCACCACCGTACCGTGGCCAGCCTGCGCCTCATTCCCCGGGACGGTCGCGCAGGAAGCGTTCGACCTCCTCGGCCAGGGAGGCGGTGGGCACGCCCTCGTCAGCGTCGAAGCGCTGCTCCAGCGTCTCGAGGTAGCTGGTCATCTCCTCGTCGTCGGCCACCACCTCGCTCACCTGGCGCTCGTAGGCGGCAGCCGCGATCTCCAGATCGGTGGCGATGGCGGGAACGCCGAGGAGCTCGGCGGTGTGCTCGACGAGGGCCAGTGCCGCCTTGGGAGAAGGCGCGCCGGGCACGTAGGCGGGTACCGCCGCCCACAGTGAGGCTCCGACCAGTCCGGCGGCCCGGCAGGCGTCACCGAGCACGCCCACGATGCCCGTGGGGCCCTGGTAGGTCGAGGGGGTGAGCTCCATGCGCTCGACGATCGCCGGGTCGGCCGCCGTGCCCACGACCGAGGTGGGGCGGGAATGGGGGACCTCCGCCAGCAGCGCCCCGAGCGTGAGCACCAGGCGGGCATCGATCGATTGGGCCACGTCGACCACCTGGGCGCAGAAGGTGCGCCAGCGCAACTGGGGTTCGGTGCCGACCAGGACGACCACGTCGGTGCCGGCAGCCCCGCCCGAGGAGCCCGAGGAGCCCCAGAAGAAGGCATTGGACGGCCACTCGATCTCCCGGTCCCCATCGTGGGTGAAGCGCACGCGAGGCCGGGTGGAGGTGAAGTCGAAGAACTCCTCAGGATCGATCTCGGCCAGGGGTTCTGGCGCCCAGCGACCGCTCAGCCATCGGGCGGCGAGGCTGGCCGCTTCACCGGCGTCGTTCCAGCCC
The DNA here is from genome assembly GCA_030447125.1 of Acidimicrobiales bacterium. The sequence continues at coordinate 15,388 of JAUJLZ010000011.1, read as the reverse complement.
TCGAAGGCGGCGATGAGCACGGGACGTTCGAGCCGGGGTCGCTCGCCGTCGATCCAGCGGAGGTGACCCATGGGTCGAGCGTAGTGAGGTGGGGCCGCGACCACGACCGGGAGGCGCCAGCACCCAGGCTGGGCACGGCTGTATCGTGGGCGCAGGTGGCTCGCTCTTCCCCGGCGCCGATGCCCGACGCCATGCTCGACATCTTGACCGCGGTGCGACCTCGGCTGCGGGGTCGGCTCCACCAGGTGATGTTCTTCCTCAGCATCCCGGCCGGCATCGTCGTGGTCGCCGCCGCTGAGGGAGCGTCGGCCCGCATCGGCGGCATCGTCTACGCCCTCAGCCTGACCGGCCTGTTCGCCACCAGTGCCGCCTACCACCGCCTGGCCCGGTCGATCCCGGCCCGCTTGTGGATGCGCCGGCTCGACCACGCCATGATCTTCGTGCTCATCGCCGGCACCTACACCCCCCTCTGCCTCCTTGCCCTCGACGGGGTGTGGCGGGCCGTGGCCCTGTCGGTGGTGTGGGTGGTAGCGCTGGTGGGCGTCGCCCTCAAGGTCTTTCGCCTCGAGGCCATGCGACTGGGCAACTCGCTGTACCTGATCCTCGGCTGGGCCGTGCTGGTCCTCGTCCCCCAGCTCACCGGACGCCCCCTGGTGCTGGCCCTCCTGGCTGCCGGCGGCGCGTTGTTCACGGTGGGCACGGTGGTGTTGACCCGGCGCCGGCCGGACCCGGCCCCAACCGTGTTCGGCTACCACGAGGTGTGGCACTGCCTGGTGGTGGCCGCCTGCGCCTGCCACTACGCCATGATCATGGTCTTGGTGCGCTCCCCGTAGGAGCTTCTCCTACACTCCCTCCGACCACGATGACGAGGAGTCCGGTGAACCAGCACGTCCTGTCGCGCCGGCGCGCCGTCGCCGATCTGATGACCACCCCCGCCGTCACCGCCCTTCCCGGTGAGACCATGGCCGAGGTCGCGGTCCGCATGGCCAAGGAGCGCGTCAGCTGTGTGGTGGTGGTCGAGGACTTCCGTGCCGTGGGCATCGTGACCGAGCGCGACATCGTGCGCTTCGCGGCATCGGGAACCGACGGCCGTCGTGCCTCGGTGTCCGACTGGATGACCGCCCAGCCCGACACCGTGGCGCCCGGGTCCGAGACCGGCACCGCCTTCGCCAGCCTGGCCGAGCGGGGCTACCGCCACATCCCCGTGGTCGACGACGGGCGGGTGGTGGGCGTGGTGTCGATGCGCGACCTGATGAAGGTGGCCCAGATCCAGCCCATGCTCCACCCCGGCGAGGTCGAGGCTCCCAGGGGGCTGGCCGGGGTGATCGTGGCCGACACGGTCATCGGCGACGTGCGGGGCCAGGAGGGCTTCTACCACTACCGCCAGTACTCGGCTCGGGAGCTGGCCGACAAGCGCACCCTCGAGGACGTGTGGACGCTGCTCTTCGACGGCGAGCTGCCCTCCGCCGAGCAACAGGTGGCCTTCGACGAGGAGATCCGTCCCCAGCGGACCCTGCCCGACACCCTATGGCCGCTCCTGGGCGACGTGGCCAACACCGGGGAGACGTTCCTGCCCCTCGAAGCCCTGCGCTCGGCCGTGTCGCTCACCGCCGCCGCCCTGGGCTTCCGGCCCAGCCTCGACATCCCCGCCGGGGAGCTGCGGGCCGACGCCGTGCGCCTGTGCGCCCTGGTGCCCACCCTGGTCGCGGCCCTGTTCCGACTCCGCCAGGGGGAGGAGCCGGTCGAGCCCGACCCCGAGCTGGCCCACGCCGCCAACTACCTGTGGATGCTGAGCGGGCGGCGCCCCGCGCCCGCGCACGCCCGGGCAGTGGAGCAGTACCTCATCTCCACCGTCGACCACGGCTTCAACGTCTCGACCTTCACCGCCCGGGTCATCACCTCCACCGGGGCCGACGTCGGTGCCGCGGTGGTGGGGGCGATCGGCGCCCTGTCGGGCCCCCTGCACGGCGGCGCCCCCAGCCGGGCCCTCGACATGCTCGAGGCCATCGGGGAGCCGGCCCGGGCCGAGGAGTGGATCCGCCGGGAGGTGGACGGCGGGGGCCGGATCATGGGCTTCGGCCACCGGGTCTACAGGACCGAGGACCCCCGCTCCACGCTGCTGCGGGAGCTGGCCCAGCGCCTGGGGGGCGACAAGGCCGAGTTCGCCACCACCGTCGAGCGCACCATCGTGGAGGTGCTGGCCGAGCTCAAGCCCGGGCGGGAGCTGTACGCCAACGTGGAGTTCTACGCCGGGGTGGTCATGGAGCGCTGTGGCATCCCCCCGGAGATGTTCACCCCCACCTTCGCCGTCAGCCGGGTGATCGGCTGGTGCGCCAACATCCTCGAGCAGGCCGCCGACAACCGCATCATCCGCCCCAGCGCCCGCTACGTGGGCCCGCCCCCGCCCCAGCCCGTCCCCGAAGCCTGACCCGGTGGGGGAGGTCACCATCGCCGAGGCCACCGCGGTCACCCCCGACCTGGTCGCCGCCTTCGCCCGCCTGGTCCCTCAGCTGTCCCGGTCGTCACCCCCGCCGACCGAGGCCGAGCTGGCGGAGATGGTGGCGTCGCCGGCGACCACGCTGCTGGTGGCTCGAAGCGACGCCGGCGAGATCGTGGGCACCCTCACCCTGGCGCTCTTTCGGATCCCCACCGGTCTGCGGGCCTGGATCGAGGACGTGGTGGTCGACGAGGGGGCTCGGGGCACGGGCGTGGGCGACGCCCTCACCCGCTCGGCGCTGGAGCGAGCGGCCGCGGCCGGCGCCCGCAGCGTCGACCTCACCTCCCGTCCGTCCCGCCAGGCCGCCAACCGCCTCTACCGCCGGCTCGGCTTCGAGCCCCGCGACACCAACGTCTACCGCCATTCGCGCTGAGCCCTCGTTGTGCTTCGCCACCTTCGGGGTACACCAGCGCCGTGGGAATCCTCCGATCACGCAGGCCCCGGACCAGACGGACCCGCGTGCGCGTGGGCGGCTGCTGTCTGCCCATCCCCCTCGGCCTGCTCGCCGCGGTGGTCGCTGTCGGCCTCGCCGCCAGGCACGCCCCAACCCGTCGGCGGGGACGTCAGCGGGTGACTTCGGCGGGGGTGACCGGGCGGCGTTCGCTCGACTCGTAGCCCACCGGCAACAAGACGTCGCCCAGCGAGGTGGCGTAGTACACCTGCCAGGCGTGGTAGCCGAGGTAGGCCCGCTCGTCGGCCACCATCTGCTCGGCGTAGGCGGTGACGGCGTTGACGTACCACGAGACCGGGTTGTACCGGAACAAAGCGTTGGGCAGGTTGCCGCTGCCGCCTCCGTTGGCGGCGAGGTAGCGGGCGGCGGAGAGGATGGCGTCGTGGGGGTCGTTGATGTCCCCCTCGCCGTACGTCGCCCAGGTGCTGGGGATGAACTGCATCGGGCCCTGGGCTCCGGCCGAGCTGAGCCCTCGGATGCGGCCCATCCGGGTCTCGGTCAGGTTGATCGCCGCCAGGTACTCCCAGGGCACCCCGTACACCGCCTCGCCCTCCTCGTAGTACGCCCGCAGCTCCTCGGCGGGCGCGGGCTCGACGATGCGCCACGCCGGCAGCTTGGTCTGGGGTCGGGCGTGGGGCTGGGCCAGCTCGCGCCCGGCGGCCAGGTTGGCGGCCATGATCGGGCGGAGGTCCTCGGGCAGGGCCTCAGCCACCTCCGCGTCCCACTCGGGCCGGTCGGTGAGCGCCCGGTAGGCCACCTGCTGGAGGTGACCGTGGTAGGCGAGCTCCTCGGGCGAGGGGTCAGGCGACCGGATGGCCTGCTCGGCCCTGCGGATCTGCTCGGCCAGGCCGGCCGGGGTGTCGGCGGCGACGGGCACGACGCTCAGGTCGGCCTCGGGCTCCTCCGGGGGCGTGGTCTCCTCGCCGGCCACCCCGTCGTCGGTCGGTGCCACCGGCAAGGAGTTGGCTGGAGCGGTGGCCTCCTCGGTCGCCGACCCATCGCCCGGGGGCGGGGTCGCGAGACGTCGCGAGCCGGGGACCCGGTTCAAGCGCTCAGCGCCCCCCTCGACATCGCTGGCCACACGCACGCCGGGATCGCCGGTGCTGGTCTCGAAGGCCACCCCGGCGACCAGGGCGACCGCGAGGGCGGCGACGAGGAGACGACGGGGCACGGGCGCCGATCCTACCGGCGCCTGAGGCGGCGCTGGCCGCGGCCCCGCCCGGGAGCGCGCTACGACTCGAGGTCGGCCAGAAGCCCATCCAGCGCCGCGCCAAAGGCGTTGGGCGCCTCCAGGTTGGAGAGGTGGCCGGCGCGGGGGAGCACGGCCAGCGTCGAGCGGGGGATGGCGGCGTGCATGGCCTGGGCCACCTCGGGGGGCGACAGGGTGTCCTCGTCGCCCACGACCACGAGGGTGGGAACCTCGATGCCGGCCAAGTCCGGAGTCGAGTCGGGGCGATGGCGCATGGCCGTCAGTGCCCCGACGAAGCCGGCCGGGGGGTTGTCGCTCAGGGCCCGGACGGCGTCGACCACGTCCGGGCGCTGCGCCCGGGTGTGCTCGCCGAGCAGTCCGCCGAGCAGGCTCTCGCGCAGCTCGGTTGTGCCCCGCTCGCTGACCTGGCGGGCCTGGCGCCGGCGTCGCTCAGCCACCTCGGCGGTGTCAGGGCCGGGCCGGGTGTCGGCCAGCACCAGCCCGGCCAACCGGTCCCGATGGCGGCGGACAAAGGCGAAGGCGGCGTAGCCGCCCATCGACAGGCCGCCGAGGACGACCCGCCCCAGCCCGAGGTGGTCGAGGAGGCCGGCGACCTGATCAGCCCAGGCGTCCACGGAGTAGACGGCCGGGTCCTCGGGGGCGTCGGTGGCGCCGAAGCCGAGGAGGTCCGGAGCCACCACCCGGGTCAGTCCGGCCAGGGCCATGATCTGGGGTGCCCACATGCCGGCGTGGAGGGGGAAGGCGTGCAGCAGGACCAGGGCGGGCTCGCCGTCGCCCTCGTCGAGGTGGTGGACGGCATGACCAGCGACGCTGGCGACGGGCATGGCCGGAAACCTACCGGCCGCCCGCCCTCGCCCGCCCCGCCCGTTCTTTCGGCTGTGAGTCCCACCTGCTGGTCCTCAGCGCCGAAAAGAACAGGTGGGTCGCTAGGCCGGATCCAGGCGGAAGATGGGTCCGGCGATGGAGATGACGTAGAGCTCGCCCGCGCCGTCCTCGAAGAACGACACCAGCGTCCCTTCGTCGACGCCCACGCCGAGGTCGGCTCGGCCGGTGACGTCGTCGCCCTCCACGGCGAGGGCCCAGACCCGGGCGGTGCCGAGGTCGCCGAACACGTAGGCCCCCTGGAGGGCCGGGATGCGCGAGCCCCGGTAGACGTGACCACCGGTGACCGAGAACCCCTCGTCGTGGGTGTACTCGTACACCGGGGGAACGGTGTCGGGGGCCGGCTCACCGTCGTAGGTTCGGGTGCCCTCCAGCGCCGGCCAACCCAGGTTGGCGCCGGGCGCCTCGTCGAGGGGCAGGCGGTTGACCTCCTCGATGGCGTTCTGGCCCACATCGGCCAGCCAGAGGTCGTTGGTGGCCCGGTCGAAGGAGAAGCGCCAGGGGTTGCGCACGCCGTAGAGGTAGATCTCGCCCCGGCCCCCGCCGTCGGCGAAGGGGTTGGCGGCGGGAATGGCGTAGGGGGCCTCACCCTGGGCCGTGGGCTCGATGCGCAGCACCGAGCCGAGCAGGGTGGAGGTGTCCTGGGCGTTGCTCTCGGGATCACCACTGCCCCCGCCGTCGCCGAGGCCGTAGTAGAGGAGGTCGTCGGGACCAAAGGCGATGTGGCCGCCGTTGTGGTTCGCGAAGGGCTGGGCCACCCGCAGGAGGGTGCGACGAGAGGAGAGGTCGATATCGAGGGCCCCGGCGCCCATGGTGAACTCCTCCAGGCGGCTGTCACCTTCGAGGTTGGTGTAGCTGACGTAGAAGCGGCTCCCGTCGGGGCTGAAGACCAGGCCGAGGAGGCCACGCTCGCCGTTGGTGGTCGTCTCCACCTCGAGCAGCGGCTCGGGTCGCACCTGGCCGTCCTCGACCACCATGACCCGCCCGGCCCGCTCGGCCACGAAGAACGGCTCGTGGCCGGGTCGCTGGGCCATGGCCACCGGAGCCTGCAGGGTGGCGACCTCGGTGAGGCCGACGGCCAAACCGTCGAGCTCGTCCAACGAGGCAGAGGCCGGCTCCTCGCTCGGGGCAGAGGCCGACGTGGTGGTCGGGATCGTGACGGTGGCCGTGGGCTCGGCGCTGGTGGCACCGGGCTGGCGTTCGCCACCGCCGCAGGCTCCGACCATGAGCGCGGTCACGACCAGGAGGACACGCCTTCGCCGCCCGAGCATGGCGACATGGTCGCACGCAACCGCTCGGGAGCGGGGCGCGCCCTGGGTGAGCGCCGGGTGAGGGGCGGCGGGCGCCGCCCGGTAGCCTGGAGCGATGCTCGGTTCCCTGGGCGCCTTCGCCCGCGCCCAGTTCGA
>JAUJLZ010000011.1:0-8842 GCA_030447125.1 Acidimicrobiales bacterium | reverse complement strand
GGTAGCCTGGAGCGATGCTCGGTTCCCTGGGCGCCTTCGCCCGCGCCCAGTTCGACCGCAAGCCGGTGCGCTACTCCCTGGTGTCGGTGGTGGCCGTGGGCGTCTCCCAGCTCGTGCTCATCGTCTGCAGTGGGCTGCTCGACTGGCCGGCGGTGCCCTCGAACCTGATGGCCGTGTCGATCGGGTCGATCCCCTCTTACAGCCTCAACCGCTCCTGGGTGTGGGGGAAGCGGGGGGGCAACCACCTGTGGCGGGAGGTCGTGCCTTTCTGGGGCTTCGCCCTGCTCGGCCTGGTCTTTTCGACCCTGCTGGTCTACCTGGCGGCCAGGTGGAGCGACAGCACCGTGGTGCTCAGCATCGCCAACCTGACCGCCTTTGGCATCCTGTGGGTGGCCAAGTACCTGTTCCTCGACGCCCTGTTGTTCGGCGCGGTCGACGAGGAGCTGGCCGCCACCTGAACCCGGTCCTGCAGAGGCAGGCGGAGGCGGCCCGGGGGTTCATGCCCCCCGAGGAGGGCTTGGCGCTCTACGAGGCTGCGGTGGTGGCCGCCGGCGCGGTGGCCTCGGCGCCCATGGTGGAGATCGGGAGTTGGTGCGGCAGGTCCACCCTCTACCTGGGGGCGGCGGCGGCCGAGCACGACCGGTTGGTCTTCGCCGTCGACCACCACCGGGGCTCGGAGGAGCAACAGCCCGGCTGGGAGTGGCATGACGCCTCGCTGGTCGATCCCGTCGCCGGGGTCCTCGACACCCTGCCCGCCTTCCGGCGCACGGTGCGAGCGGCCGGGCTCGAGGCGACGGTCGTGGCCGTGGTGGGTGAGTCGGCGGCCGTGGCCCGCCACTGGCGCACCCCCTGCGCCCTGGTGTTCATCGACGGTGGGCACGGGGCGGTGCCCGCCCACGCCGACTACGAGGGGTGGGCGCCGTCGGTGGCCACGGGGGGGTTGCTGGCCGTGCACGACGTCTTCCCCGACCCGGCCGACGGTGGCCGCCCGCCGTACGAGATCTACCGGCGGGCGCTCGATGACGGCTTCGTGGAGGCGTCGGCCACCGGCTCGCTGCGGGTGCTGCGCCGCCCATAGCCCGTCCACCACCCGTTCTTTCGGCGCTCAGTTTCAGCAGGTGGATCTGAGAACCGAAAGAACGGGTGGGGAGGCGAACAGACCGGCCGCCGGGGACGTGTTCGACAGGGCGTCGGCGGCGAGGAGCACGGCGGCGGCGCTGTAGGTGGCCCGCTCCCCACTCCCGCTCGCTGCCCCTTGTCCTCCGGGGCGCTGCACTCCTCGCCCTCCGGGGTAGTGCACCCGCTCAGGGAGGACGATGCCGGTGTAGTAGGAGCCGTCGTCGGCCCGCAGGCCCTGGGCCCAGGCGAACAGCTCGAGCGCTCGCGTCTCGTCGCCCACGGCCAGGTGGGCGAGGGCGCACTCGGCCGTCTCTGCTGCCGTCACCCACGGCCGGTCGTGGACGCAGCGCGTCCCCGTGCCCGGGATCACGAAGCGCTCCCACCCCTCGGCCAGGCGGTGCCGGCCGGCGTCACCCACAACCACGCCGGCCAGCACCGGGTAGTACCAGTCCATGGCCCAGCGGTCCTTGGGGGCGAAGGCCTCGGGGGCGCCGGCGACGGTGGCGGCCAGCTTGGCCCGTCCCTGTTCCCACCGGGGCCGGTGCCTTGCCAGGCGCCGGGCCACGGCCAGGGCGCAGGCCAGGCTGTGACAGATCGACGAGGAGCCGGTGAGCAGGGCGAAGGACCAGGGCGTGCCGTCGCCATGACGGGCCCAGAGGACCTCGCCCCGGCGGGTCTGCAGGCCGAGCACGAAGTCGACGGCGGCGTCGACCACCGGCCACATCGACTTGAGGAAGCCCACGTCGCCGGTCACGAGGAAGTGGTGCCACACGCCGGTGGCCACATAGGCGCAGACGTTGGCGTCGAGCTTGTCGGCCTCGATCCGCTCAGCCGTGTCCGGGTCGGCCCTGTCCGGGTCGGCCCTGTCCGGGTCGGCCACGTAGTACTGGTGCCAGGCCCCGTCGGGACGCTGACGGCGAGCCAGCCAGTCATAGGCCGCTTCGGCCCCGGCCCGGTGCCCGGCCACGTCCAAGGCCATGGCTGCCTCCACGTGGTTCCACGGATCGGCATGCCCACCGGGGTACCACGGGATCATCCCCGAGGCGAGCTGGACAGAGGCGATGGACTGGGCCGTGTCCGCCGCCTCGGCCCTGGTCAGGATCCCAGGAACGGCCGGTGCCCGACCGTTCACGCCGGTTTGCGGGCGTAGACGACCAGGCTCTTGCCCAGCACGGGGTTGAGCAGCTGATCGGCCAGGCGCAGTGATCGCGGCCCGCGGGTGATGTCCCACACGAGCATCCGGTGGTAGGCGGCCACAAGTGGGTGGTGGTCGTCGCTCGGGCCCACCGCGCAGCGCAGCCACCAGTAGGGGCTGTGCAGGGCATGAGCCCGGTGGCGGCCGAGCGTCGTGAGGCCGGCCCGGCTCAGGGTCTGTTCGAGGCCCCTGGCCGAGTAGATGCGCACATGGCCGCCCGCCACCGCGGGCGCGTGGTAGTCGTCGGACAGGGCCCAGCACAGGCGCTCGGGTAGCCAGGCGGGCACGGTCACGGCGAGGGTGCCGCCGGGGCGCAGCACCCGGGCGAGCTCCATCACGGCGCCGTGGTCGTCGGGCAGGTGCTCGAGCACCTCGGCGGCGATGATCCGGTCGAAGGAGGCGTCGGCGAAGGGCAGGTGGAGGGCGTTGCCGCCGAGGGCGGCTCCCGTCGTCGGCGTGGTCTCTTCGGCCGCCAGCGCCGTGAACATCGCGGCCACGTCCTTGATCTCGGCCAGGTCGGCGTCGACAGCGACCACCCGCGCTCCCCGGCGAGCGGCCTCAAAGGCGTGACGCCCGCCCCCGCACCCCAAGTCGAGGAGGCGATCGCCGGGCCGGAGGCCGAGGCGGTGGTAGCGGACGGTCAACACGGCCGCCGGGTTCCCGCCCGCTCGATCACCTCGTGGTACTGGGCCACCGTGGCCTCGGCCGTGGCCCGCCAGCTGTAGCGGGTGACGGCTCGCTGCCGACCGGCTCGACCGAGCGACGCCCGTCGCCCACCGTCGCCCAGCAGACCGAGGATGGCGCCGCCCAGGGTGCCGGGGTCGGCGGGGGGAACGAGCAACGCGGCCTCCCCGTCGCCCCCCACCACCTCGGGGAGGGCGCCACCGGTCGTGGTCACGAGCGGGACCCCACAGGCCATGGCCTCGACTGCAGGCAGCGAGAACCCCTCGTAGAGCGAGGGCACCACCGCCACCTCGGCCTCGGCGTAGAGCTCGACGAGGCGCTCGTCGCTCACCCCGGTGACGAAGTGCACGGCGCCGGCGAGGCCCAGGCGTTCGATCAGCCCGGTGAGCGGGCTGTCGGGCTTGGGGGTGCCGATGACCACCAGTTCGGCGTCGGGCCGCTCCGTGCGCACCTTGGCCAGGGCTTCGAGGAGGTGGGCCAAGCCCTTCATGGGGACGTCGGCTGAGGCCGTGGTCATGAGCCGCCCGGGGACCCGGGACCGGGCGGGGAGCGGCCGCCAGCGGGTGGCGTCGACCCCAACGGGCACGACCCGGAGCCGATCGCGGGCCACGCCGTGGTCGGCGACGATGCCGTCGAGCGACGACTGCGAGACGGTGAGGATGCGCTCGAGGCCACGGGCGACGCGCGTCTGCATGCGGGTGAAGCCGTAGAAGCGCCGCAACGTCAAGCGCCGCTTCCAATCCGGGGCGTGGGCCAACTCCACTCGTCGGTCGACGGTGACGGGGTGGTGGATGGTGGCCAGCAGGGGCAGGCCCAGCCCGTGCGGCGGCGGTGACTGGATGCGCAGCAGCCCCGTACCCAGGCACTGGTTGTCGTGGACCACGTCGAAGTCGTGACGGCGCTTGGCCAGGGCCCGCTGGGCTCGCAGGCTGAAGGCGAGGGGTTCGGGGAACCCGGCGGTGCTCATGAGGCCCAGCTCGAGGGCGTGGGTCCAGTGGGTGAGCTCGGCCAGGTGCGGGCGGCGGAAGGGGTCGGGCTGGCGGTACAGGTCGAGCCCGGGGATCCGTTGCAGGCGAACCCGCTCATCGAGCTCGGGGTAGGGGGGCCCGCTCAGGACCTCCACGTGGTGGCCGAGGTCGGCCAGCGCCCGGCTCAGGTGGCGAACGTAGACGCCCTGGCCCCCGCAATGCGGGTTGCCGCGGTAGGTCAGCAGGGCGATGCGCAGGGCGGACAGGGGCTGGCTCAGCAGTCGACGGCGTCGCCGAGGGCAGCGCAGGCGGCGGCCATCCGGGACGAGCCCAGTGAGCAGATCCGCCGGGTGAGGGCCCGCTTGGGCACCACCCGGAGGTTGTCGAGACTGACGGCGCACTCCTCGGGCATGCCGTCCTCGGTTCCGAGCGGGACCTCGGTGGCGATGCCCCGAACCGTCCTCGTCACTGGTGCGGCGAGCAGCGAGTGCAGGACGGGGATGGCCCGGTCGCGAGTCATGACGAGGAACGGTCGGCGACCGGTGTCGGGAACCTCGGCCCACCAGACCTCTCCCCGATGGGGAGCGCTCACCAGCTCACCACGGCTCCTCGACGATCGCCTGGCGCAGTGAAGCAAAGGCACCGGCCTCCTCGGCCGGCGTGGGAGGCATCCGGGTGTAACCCTCGATCAGGCTCTCGTCGACACGACGGCGACGCTCGGACTCGGTCAGGGCACGCACACCGGCCCGTACGGCAGCAGCCCGGTTGGCGTAGGCCCCCTGTTGCACCATGTCGTCGAGCGCCGCTAGCAGCTCTACGGGCAGCCGCACGGCGATCTGCTCGGTCTTCACGGGGCGGATCGTACCAATCTGGGATGCGTGCCCTGACTCGCCAGAACGCGACAGACGGGTCAGCCGATGGAGGCGCCGCGTTCACGCTCCGTCGAGTGGTCGCCCCGCTGTCCCAGGGTGGGCGTCCGCCGGCTGAGCATCCACGCCCCGGCCAGGGCGGCCACGGCCAGGGCCACCAGGGGCCCGTCGCCCACGCGGGTGTAGATGGTGTGGCCCTGGCGCCGTTCGATCTCGGCGATGAGGACTGCCGGTTCGCCCAGGTCGCTCTGGCGACGGACCCTCCCGTCGGGCGACACCACGGCGCTGAACCCGGTGGGGGCGGCCTGCACCACGACCCGGCCGGACTCGATGGCACGCAGGCGGGCGGCGCCGAGCTCCAGGGCGGGCATCTGGGTGGTGGGGTACGACGAGGCGTTGGTGGGGACCAGGACCATCTCGGCGCCCTCGTGGAGGGCGGCCCGCACGCGCCGGGGGAAGAAGACCTCGAAGGAGATGACCACGCCGAGGTCGCCGGCCGGGGTAGCCAGCAGGCCGGGGCCCTGGCCGGGCACGACGTCGCGAGGCACCGCCGACAGATCGGCGAAGCGCCCGATGAGCGGGCGGAACGGCACCCGCTCGCCGAAGGGCACCACCTGGTGCTTGCGGTAGCGGTCGAGCAGCGTGCCGTCGGGGCCCCAGGCGGCAGCCAGGTTGTGGCGGACGTCGCCCCGGCTCTCGCTCACACCCGAGACGATGGTGGCGTCGATGCTGTTCGCCAGGTCGCCCACCTCCTCGGCCCGAGGTGAGGCGGCCACGTCGCCGTCGACGCGCACCCCGTCCTCGGGCCACAACACGAGGTCTATCTCCTCGGGAAGCGCTTCGGTGGCGGCCACCAGCGCGGGCAGGCCGGGTCCCGCCGAGCCCTCGATGGCCCGCATGCCCCGTTCCCCGCCGGTCTGGACCACGGCGAGGTCGAGCGTGCCCACTGCCCGTCCCCGAGGGGCCAGTGCCCCGGCCACGCTGAGGGCCACGACCACGGTGGCGGCCCCGGCCCCCAGGAGCCATCGCCGGCGGACCAACGCCGCCAGGACCACGCCGACCACGACCACCAGGGCGGCGACCAGCAGGGTCCCGCCCAGGCGAGCGACCTCGGCCAGGGGGCCGCCGATCTGGGTCTGGGCCAGCGTGGCGATGGGCACGCCCCCGAAGGGCCAGACGCCCCGGAAGGCCTCGAGCAGCACCAGGGCGGCGGGCAGGCCGAGCGCCTGACCCCGTCCCGGCGGGGCGGCGGCCACGGCCAGGGCGAACAGGGCGACTTCGAGCACCACAGCCAGGGCGAAGCCCACCAGGTGGAACTCGGTCAGCCACAGCAGTCCGGGACCGAGGAAGCCGAGACCCGCCGCCGCCCCCAGGGCCAGGCGACGACCAAGGCCGGCCTGGCCGAGCACGAGGACCAGGAGACCGGCGCCGGCCAGGGCCAGGGACCACCAGCCGAAGGGTGGGAGCCCGGCGCTGAGCAGGAGGCCGGCGATCAGGGCCAGGCCGGCTCCGCTCCAGGGCCGGAACCCAGCCGGCTCCTCCGCCGTCAGCCGATCGAGACCCCGGCGCCGGAGTGCGGGGTCGGCGCCGGCGGCCCTCGGGTCCACCCGGTCCGTGGTCAGGAGTCGACGAACCGCGAAGCGGAGGCAGGGCGGAGGTCGACGACCTCGTCGAGGACGAGCTTGACCACGTAGCGGTACGTGGCCGAGCCGGGAGGATGGCAGGCGAAGAGGGTGGCGGTGGGTTCCTGGGTCTGCTCAACGATGCGCATGGCGTCGGGGGTCACCACCTCGCTACCGGTGACCCGGTAGGTGGAGCGTTCGTTGCCCACCGTGAAGATGACGCGGTCACCGGCCTCGAGTTGGTCGATGTTGCGGAACGGTGCCGTCTGGGTCACCCGGTGGCCGGCGATCACCACGTTGCCCGGATCGCCGGGCAGGGCGGTGCCGGGCCAGTGGCTGGGGCCCCGGTCGATGGACTGGAGCGAGATGCCCTGGTTGAGGGGGACGGCCAGGCCCAGCCGGGGGATCTCGATGGTGCCGAGGACGACCTTGGGCTCCGGCGCATAGGGGTTCTCGGGTGGCTCGACGGGGGTGGGCAGGGGCGAAGGAGCCTCGGTGGCGGCCCCTGGGCGCAGGTCCTCAAGGGTGAAGGGCCCCGACCCCAGCGCCGTGACCTGGTCGGCCGCCGGCGATGGAGCAGCGGGGCGGGGCGGGACGAAGACGCTGATGGCGACGGCCTGCCCGGCCAGGGTGGCGGCTAGGAGGACGCAGGTGAGGGGGACGAGCACCGGGCGGATCGCGACACGGAGGTGGGACACGGCCGCATGGTAGGGGCCCGGCGGCACCGGTGCCGGGCGCTCGGGGCAAGGAGCTCGCCAAGGAGCACGACAGGCTTCGGCAACCTCCCGGAAACGGCGATTGACGACACTTCCTCCCATGGCAGAGGCGGCGATGGGAGAGGCAGGAGCCCGGCCCCCCCTGGTCGGCTTCCGGGTCGGTATCGCCGCCCATCGCAGCAGTCAGGAGCAGGTCGACGCCCTTCGCCACGCCGGGGCCGAACCCGTCCCGGGTGCCGTCGTGGGCCCCGTGCCGTCGGCCCGAGTCGAAGTGCTCGAGGCGGTCACTGAGGACCTGCTCGCCCGGCCACCGTCGGTCGTGGTCCTCACCTCGGCCGCGGGGTTGGAGGGTTGGCTCAGCGTGGCCGAGGGCGTCGACCGGGGCGTCGCCCTGCGGGAGACCTTCGCCGGCGCCACGCTCCTGGCCCGAGGCGGCGAGACGGCCGCAGCCACGTCAGCCCTCGGCCTCGCCATCGCCGGGACGTTGTCCCTCGGAGGAGTTGACGCCCCGACCCACCTGGCTCGACTGTCCGGGGGTCTCAGCGGCGCCCGGGTGGCGGTTCAGAGCGAGGCGGGCGAGCCGTGGGGCGAAGCGACCGCCGACCTCGTTCCCAGCCTGATCGCTGCCGGGATCGACGTGGTGGACGTGGCTGTCCCGACGCCGGCCGCGACCGAGGACCCTCGGGCGGGCATGCGCCTCGTTCATGCGGTGGTGGAGCGACGGCTCGACGCGTTGACCTTCACGGCCCCGACCGAGGTGCGCAACTTCGTCCGCCTGGCTGACGACGTCGGCGCCGGGGACGAGGTCCTGGCTGCGCTTGCTGACGACGTGGTGGCCGCGTGCATGAGCCGAACCTGTGCCGAGGTCGCCGCCTCGGTGGGCATCAGCGACGTGGTGCAGCCGGAGCGGGCAAGGGTCGGGGCCATGGTCGACGCCCTGGGCGAGCGGCTGGCTGGCGGGGTGGTCCGCCTGCAGCTCGGTGGGGTCGAGGTCGTGCTCCGGGGCAGCCTGGCCCTCCTGGATGATGAAGAGCTGTGGCTGGCCGACCGCGAGCGGGGCTTGTTGGGGAGCCTGGTCCGCCGTCCCGGCTCGGTGGTGGCCAAGGCCGAGCTGCTGCGCCGGGTGTGGCGCTCGGATGGCGTGGACGGTGCCGACGAGCACGCCGTGGAGGTCGCCGTCGCCCGGCTCCGTCGCCGTCTCGGGCCCGCCGGCGCCGCCCTCCAGACGGTGCCCCGACGCGGCTACCGCCTGATGGTAGACAGACCGTGAGGGCGGCTACCCGACCAGCGCGGGGCGGATGCCCCAGGTGCATTGGACGGCCTCGTCCGGCTCCAGGATCTGCAGGCCGAGGCCGTTGTTGTAGGCGTCGGGTGCACACGTCATGGGCTCGACGGCCAGGCCCTGGCGGCGGCGCTGAGGCGCCAACGTGTCGCCGGTGAAGATCATCACGTAGGCGAAAGAGGGGTCCATCCACACCGTCACCACCGGTGATCCTCCGGGAGCGGCGACCACGACGTGGCTGGAGCCGTCATCGTCACGGTCGAGCTCGGTGAAGCAGGTGTCGAGGCGGAGGCTCCCGATGCGGTTCGGGGATCGGAAGTCCGACTCGGTGCCCTCCACCGCCAGCACGGCACCGGACGGGATACCCCGGTCGTCGACCTCCAGCCG
>JAUJLZ010000102.1:3526-6628 GCA_030447125.1 Acidimicrobiales bacterium | reverse complement strand
CGGTGTTCGGCCACCCAGGCCGACGTGCGAGCTAGTCCCTCCTCCAGGGACACCTCGGGAGCCCATCCGGCCCACTCGAGGGCCCGGGTGTTGTCGCACACCAGGCGTTCCACCTCGCTGCCGGTCGGGCGCAGGCGGTCGGGGTCGGTGACGATGCGGGCCGAGCTGCCGGTGAGGTCGACCAGGAGGCTCACGAGGTCGCCGATGGAGATCTCCCGGCCCGAGCCGATGTTGACCACCTCGCCCACGGCGCGGTCGCAGCCGGCTAGGGCGAGGAAACCCGAGACGGTGTCGTCGACGTAGTTGAAGTCGCGAGTAGGCGAGGTGGACCCGAGGGCGATCTCGCTGGCGCCGGCGTGGAGCTGGGCCAAGATGGTGGGGATCACCGCCCGGGTCGACTGGCGGGGCCCGTAGGTGTTGAACGGGCGCACCACGGCCACCGGCAGCTCAAAGGCGTGGAAGAACGACAGGGCCATCATGTCGCCCCCGATCTTGGAGGCCGAGTAGGGCGACTGCGGCTGGAGGGGGTGGTCCTCGGCGATGGGTACCCGCCGGGCGGTGCCGTAGGCCTCGCTGGTGGAGGTGTGGACCATGCGGGACACGCCGGCTCGCAGGCAGGCCCGAGCCACGTTGTGGGTACCGCTGACGTTGACCTGCACGTAGCTTTCTGGCGCCATGTAGCTGTAGGGGATCCCGATGAGGGCGGCCAGGTGGAAGACCACGTCGCAGCCGTCCACGGCGGTGAAGACCCGCTCGGCGTCGCGCACGTCGCCGGGCACCACGTGCACGTCGGCGTGCACGTCGGGGTCGAGCCAGCCGGCCCGGCCGAAGGGGTTGTAGTGGACGAGGGCCCGCACCTCGGCGCCCTCCACCACGAGGCGCTCCACCAGCGTGCTGCCGATGAAGCCCTCGCCCCCGGTCACGAGCACCTTCCGTCCCTGCCACTCACCCATGGCTCACACCTCCTCGCCGGTGGCGAACGACAGCAAGGCTGCTTCGAGCGCTTCGGGGGTACCCACGTCGATCCAGCGCTCCAGGATGGGAAAGCCACTCACCGGTAAGCCGGCGTCGAGGGCGGCTTCCACCAGCGAGGGCATGCCGAACATCTCATCGTGAGGCACCAGGGGGAGCACCTTGGGGTCGAGCACGAAGATGCCGGCGTTGCAGCGCTGGCGCAGGGTGGGCTTCTCATCGATGCCGGTGACGCGGTGACCATCGAGGCGCAGCACGCCGTAGGGCACCGGGACCTCGTACTCGAAGGCGGCCACGGTGATGGCCGCCTGCTCCTGGTTGTGGAAGTCCACCAGTCGGGCGAAGGGCAGGGTCGTGACCTGGTCGGCCATGGTGACCAGGACCGGGCCCGCCGGTGGCTCGGGCAGCAGCGAGAGGGCGCCGGCGGTCCCGAGCTCCTTGCGCTCCTTGAGGTAGGTCAACGCCAGCCCGTAGCCCTCCCCGTCACCCAGACGCTCCTCGAAGACCTCGGCCTTGTAGTTGACGGCCAGGGCGACGTCGCTGACGCCGGCGGACCAGAGCTGTTCGAGGAGCCGTTCGAGGATGGTGGTGCGGCCCACGGTGAGCAGGGGCTTGGGGACCTTGTCGGTGAGGGGGCGCAGCCGCTGGCCCCGTCCTCCGGCGAGGATGACGGCGGTCAGCGGAGCGCGCCGGCCGCCCACGTCGGCCAGGTGGCGCAGACCGACCAGCCGTGCGCCCTCGACCACAGCCACGGCCGGCAGATGTCGGCGCTCGAGCAGGGCCCGCACCTCGTCATCGGGTGCGCGGGGGCCGACGGTCGCCGGCTCGGGGGTCATGAGCTCACTGGCGCGGACGTCGGTGTGGCCGCTCGCCAGTGCCGCACGGCGGAGGTCGCCATCGGTCACCGTGCCCAGCACCGTACCGGCGGCGGTGGCCACCACCACCAGGCCGGCACCCCCGTCGCTCATCCGCTCGAGCACCCACGACATCGGGTCGTCAGGCCGGACGATGAGGTTGTCGAGCTTCACGAGCGGCCCGCGAGGTCGAGCACCCAGGCGGCCATCTCGTCGGCGGCGTGGGGGTGGGCCAGGCCGCGCAGGCCGGCTCGCATGCGCTCGAGCTCGCCGCGGTCGTCGAGGATCTGCTCGAGCAGGGGCGCCACCACCTGAGGGGTGGCCTCGTGGTCACGCACCATGAGCGCAGCCCCGGCACCGACCAGGGCCGTGGCGTTGCGGGCCTGGTGGTCGAAGGGAGCGTGCGGATAGGGGACCAGCAAGGCGGGGAGGCCGACCACGGCGAGCTCGGCAACGGTGCCCGCCCCCGGGCGGCACACGGCCACGTCAGCGGCAGCGTAGGCATGGTCCATGCGCTCGATGAAGCTGGTGAGCTCCACCAGGTGGGCACCGCCGCAGCGTCGCAGTGCCGCCGCCGTCTGGTCGTGGTCCCGGCGCCCGGCCTTGAGCAGGATGCGGACGTCGCTGCGGTGGCGCCAGCGCTCGGCCAGCCCGACGGCGAGGCGGTTGAGAGAGGCGGCACCTTGGCTGCCCCCGTTGACCAGGACGAACAGGGTGGCGTCGTCGAGGCCGTGGGCGGCCCTGGCCTTGGCCCGCAACGTGGTGCGGTCGAAGGCGTCCAGATCGGGCCCGAGGGGCATCCCCACGGTGCGAACGTCGGCTGAGGGGGGAAAGGTGGCGGCGGCCTCGGCGAAGGCGGTGGCCACGTTGCCGCTGAGCCGGGCCGTCCAGAGGTTGGCCCGACCGGGCACGGCCCCCGACTCGTGGATGAGCGAGGGCAGCCGGGCCAAACGGGCGGCCACGATCAGGGGAACACCCACGTAGGCCCCCATGCCCACGGCCACGTCAGCCTGCTCGCGCTGCAGGATGCGCCGGGCTTGGATGGTGGCCCGGACCAGGGCGACAGGCAGGAGGGCGGCGGCTCGACCGGCGAAGGGCACCATGTCGACGAGGTGGAGGGGGAAGCCGGCTTCGGCCACGATCGGTCCTTCGAGGCCCCGAGCCGTGCCCAGAAAGGCGATGCGCGTCTCGGGGGCCCGCCGACGGAGGGCCTCGGCCACCGCCAGTCCGGGATAGATGTGGCCTCCGGTGCCCCCGGCGGCGATGACGATGCTGG
>JAUJLZ010000102.1:0-3426 GCA_030447125.1 Acidimicrobiales bacterium | reverse complement strand
TCGGTGCTGGCCGGCCTGGCGGTGCCGGCGGTGGCGGGCGCGACGATGTTGGCGGGTTCATCGGTGCTGGCGGGCATTGCGGGAGGAGCGTACGCCCTTGGACCCCCCGACGAGCGATAGGTCGCCCATGCCGGCCTTTGCCATCCCCGTGGCGGGGTGACGGCCTCGTATGGTTGACCGGTGCCCGGGCCCCCACTCGATCTCGCCTCGCCCCGCCGCGTTCACCTCATCGGTGCCGGGGGCTCGGGGATGGCCCCGCTGGCCACCATCCTGTGTGCGCTCGGCCACACCGTTTCGGGCAGCGACCTGCAGGCGTCGGCCCACCTCGACCGGTTGGCCGCGCTCGGGGTCGAGGTGCACCTCGGCCACGACGCGAGCCACGTCGCCGGTGCTGACCTGGTGGTGGCGTCGACGGCGGTGGCCGCAGACAACCCGGAGCTGGTCGCCGCCCGTGGCGCCGGGGCCGTCGTGGCCCGGCGGGCCGACGCCCTCGCCGGGCTGTGCGCGCTGCGCCGGACCTTCGCTGTCGGGGGCACTCACGGCAAGACCACCACGACCGCCATGCTCGCCACCGTGTTGGTGGAGGCGGGAATGGCTCCGTCGTACCTCGTCGGCGGCGACGTCGTCGGCTTGGGCGCGAGCGCGGCCTGGGGCGACGGCGAGTGGTTCGTGGTGGAGGCCGACGAGAGCGACGGGACCTTCCTCGAGCTGGGCGCCGAAGCCGTCGTGCTCACCGGGGTGGAGGCCGACCACCTCGACCACCATGGGAACTTCTCGGCACTCCGGGAGGCCTTCAACCGCTTCCTGGCCGAGGCCCCAGGGCCACGGGTGGTCTGCAGCGACGACCCCGTGGCCGCCGTCTTGGCCAGTGAGCTCGACTGCCTCACCTACGGCAGCGACGAGGGTGCACGGTTCCGGTTGGTCGACGTCGACCTGAGGCGACGATCCGTCGCCTTCACGCTCGTCGACGGCAAGTTGGCCACGGTGGTGGGCCGCCTCGAGACCCCCGTCCCCGGATTGCACAACGCCCGCAACGCCGCCGCCGCCGTCGTGGCCGCCCTGACCATGGGGGCGACGTTCGGGTCCATCCGCCGGGGCCTGGTCGACTTCGCCGGCGTGGCCCGTCGCTTCGAGTGGCGGGGCGAAGCGGGCGGGATCACCTTCGTGGACAGCTACGACCACCTGCCCGGTGAGGTGTCGGCGGTGCTGGCCGCCGCCCGCGCCGGCAACTGGCAGCGGATCGTGTGTGTCTTCCAGCCCCACCGCTACACGCGCACGGCCGCGCTGTGGCGCGACTTCGCCCATGCCTTCGAGGAGGCCGACGTGGTCGCCGTGACCGACGTCTACCCCGCCGGGCAAGCCCCGCTGCCCGGGGTGACGGGGAAGCTGATCGTCGATGCCGTCCTCGACGCGTCTCCCTCCAAGCGGGTGGCATGGCTTCCGTCACGAGCCGACGTGCTGGCCTGGCTCAGCGCTGAGCTCCGCCCCGGCGACCTGTGCCTGACCCTCGGTGCCGGGGACCTCACCACCGTCCCTGACGTGGTCCTGGCCGCCAGGAGGTGAGCACCACCGCAGTTGACCGCGCCGCCGCCGTCCTCGGTCCTCGTGCTGTTCGGGACGCCCCTCTGGGAGCGAGGACCACCTACCGGGTCGGGGGGCGGGCCTCGCTGTTGCTCGTGGCCGAGGGGGACGACGACTTGGCCCTGGCGGCGCGCAGCGTGGCCGAGAGCGGTGTGGGGGTGCTGGTCGTGGGCAAGGGATCCAACCTCCTGGTCGCTGACGCCGGCTTCCCCGGGTTGGCTGTCGTGCTCGGTCCCGCCTTCGCCGACATCGACCTTGATCGGCACGGGCTTCGGGTCCGCGCGGGTGGGGCCGTCGATCTGCCCGTCCTGGCCCGGCGCACCGCAGCCGCCGGGATGCACGGGCTGGAGTGGACCGTCGGCGTGCCGGGATCGGTAGGTGGCGGCGTGCGCATGAACGCGGGGGGCCACGGCTCGGATGTGGCCGCCCGCCTGTGCAGGGTCCGCGTGCTCGACCTGGCCACCGGCCAGGATGGGGTCTTGGCTGTCGAAGAGCTCCGCCTCGGCTACCGCCGGTCGTGCCTGGCCCCGACCCAGGTGGTGGTCTGGGCCGAGTTCGACCTTGAGCCAGGGGATGCTGAGACGGCGCGGGCCCAGGTGGCCGAGGTGGTGCACTGGCGCCGGGCGCACCAGCCAGGCGGGCAGAACGCGGGGTCGGTGTTCACCAACCCGCCCGACGACTCGGCTGGCCGCCTGGTCGACGTCGCCGGGTGCCGGGGGCTCCGTCTGGGATCCGCCCAGGTGTCGACCAAGCACGCCAACTTCATCCAGTCCGAACCAGGCGGATCCGCCGACGATGTGGCCGCGTTGATCGCCGAGGTCCGCGCCCGGGTGAGGGCGGCCACCGGGGTCCTGCTCGAGCCCGAGGTGCGCCTGGTCGGTTTCGGCCCCACGGGTTCGGAGGTGGGAACGAGGTGACGGCGCCCAGCGATGGTCGTCTTGGCGTCGATCCGCGACTGCGGGCCCGGCGCCAGGACGTCTTGCGTCAACAGGGTCGCCAGCGCCTCCGGAGGGTGCAGGCCAGCGTCGCCGTGGTCATCGCCGGTGGGTTGGCCTGGGCGGCCGCCATGTCCCCCTTGCTCGATGTCGACCAGGTGGTGGTGCGCGGCGCCGACTCGAGCAGTGCCGAAGCCATCGAACGGGCGGCTGGGGTGAGGTTGGGCTCTGCCCTGGCCACGCTCGACCTCGGCCGGGTGCGTGCGGCAGCAGAGTCGGTCCCGTGGGTGGACAGCGCCGCGGTGACCCGCTCGTGGCCCGGCTCGGTGCTGATCTCGGTGACCGAGCGCCGTGCGTTGGCCGCAGCCCGGGTGTCGGGTGGGGGCTGGGTGCTGGTCGACGCCGATCGACAGTTGGCGCGGACCGACCAGGCCGAGCTCGCAGGACTGCCGCGGGTGCTCGGCGCCGTCGCCGAGGCCCGACCCGGAGCCCCCCTCGACGACGCCGCCAGGGGTGCCCTGGCGCTGGCCGCACTCCTCGATGACGTCGTCGCCAGCGGCTCCGGGACGTCCCCGAGCGGTGAGCCCGAGATCGTGGTCGGTCCCGACGGCGCCCTCGACCTGTCGCTGTGGTCCTCCGGCGGCCCCGCCCTTCAGGTGCGCCTCGGTCGACCAATCGACCTCGAAGAGAAGGTGAGGGCCGTGCGTGCGCTCCTGCACAGCGGTTCGGTGACCAGAGGTCAAGGAAAGGAGACGGACGAGAACGAGGCGCGGTCGTCTGCCCCTGTCTCGACTGGTGATGTCATCGTCATCGACGTGCGGGTGCCCTCGGCGCCGGTGGTGTCCCGGGGAGCATCTTGACCTGCGGCCGGAGCTGCTCCTATGCTCTCGACCGCTACAAGAGGTTTACA
>JAUJLZ010000101.1 GCA_030447125.1 Acidimicrobiales bacterium | reverse complement strand
GTGGTGCGCCGGCTGGTGGCCGACCTGTCGCTGCCGGTCGAGGTGGTGGCCTGCCCCACGGTGCGAGGCTTCGACGGCGTCGCCCTGTCGAGCCGGAACCAGTACCTGTCGGTCGAGGAGCGTGCGGCCGCCGCCGTGCTCTACCGGGCACTGCGGGCGGGTGCGGCCTGTGTGGTCGCCGGTGCGCGCCATCCGGGCGAGGTGGTGGCCCTGGTGGGGGCCATCGTCGAGGCCGAGCCGCTGGTGTCTGTCGACTACGTCGCCGTGGTCGATCCCGCCACCCTGGCGCCGGCGGCGACGCTCGACGGCGAGCGGCGTCTCTTGCTGGCCGCTCGGGTCGGTCGGGCACGTCTCATCGACAACATCCGGGTGGTGGTTCCGGCGTGAGGCGGCGGATGCTGAAATCGAAGATCCACCGGGCCACGGTGACCGGGGCCGACATCGCCTACGTCGGCTCCATCTCCCTCGATCCCCGTCTCATGGAAGAGGCCGACATCTTGGCCCACGAGCAGGTCCAGGTGCTCGACGTCGACAACGGGGCCCGACTCGAGACCTACGCCATCCCCGGAGGGCCTGGCGAAGTCTGCCTCAACGGCGCCGCCGCCCGTCTGGTGGCCGTGGGCGACCGGGTCATCGTGCTCACCTACGCCGACTACGAGGGAGCTGAGCTCGACGGTCACGAGCCGGTCGTGGTCCACGTGGACGAGGCCAACCGGCCCCAGGCGTCGTGAGCCGATGACCAGCGACGCCGAGCCCCTCGACCTCCTGGTGCTCGGGAGCGGTGTCGCCGGGTTGTCGGCCGCGGTACGAGCGGCCGTGCGCCCCGGCCTGCGGGTCGGTGTGCTCACCAAGGCGGCCCTCGACCAGGCCACCACCCGCTGGGCCCAAGGCGGGGTGGCGGCCGTGCTGTCGACCGACGAGGACTCCACCGACGCCCACCTGGCCGACACCCTGGCCGCCGGCGCCGAGCTCTGCGATGTCGACGCCGTGCGGATCATGGTCGACCAGGGGCCGGCCCGGGTGCACGAGCTCATCGCCCTTGGCGCCGTCTTCGACCGGGACCAGGGCGGCGCCTTGGAGCTGGCCCGTGAGGGCGGTCACTCGTGGCCGCGCGTCGTGCACGCCGGGGGGGCGGCCACGGGCGTGGAGGTCGAACGGGCCCTGGTGGAGGCGGTGCGGGCCACGGCCACTGCCGTCATGGAGGGCTGGTTCGCCCTCGACCTGGTGGTGGAGGCGGGCCGGTGCCGGGGCGTGGTGGCCCTCGACCTCGACGGCGTGCGCCGGGAGGTGCGGGCGGCCCACGTGCTGTTGGCTACGGGTGGAGCGGGCCAGCTCTTCGCCGTGACCACCAACCCGGCGGAGTCGACCGGTGACGGGCTGGCCATGGCCCTGCGCAGCGGCGTCGCCGTGGCCGACGTGGAGTTCGTCCAGTTCCACCCCACCGCCCTGCACCACCCGTCGGCGCCCCGACCGTTGCTCTCCGAGGCGCTGCGCGGCCATGGCGCAGTGGTTCGCGACGCCCGGGGCGAGCGCTTCGTCGACGAGCTCGTCACCCGCGATGAGCTCAGCCGGGCCATGACCTCGCGCATGCTCGACCAGGGTGTCGACCACCTCTGGCTCGACGCCACCGGGCTGGAGCACTTCGAGCGCCGGTTCCCCACCATCGCCGCCTCGGTGCGCACGGCCGGGCTGGACCCCGGTGCCGACTGGCTGCCCATCGCCCCCGCCGCCCACTACTTCTGCGGTGGGGTGGTCACCGACCTCGACGGCGC
Source organism: Acidimicrobiales bacterium (assembly GCA_030447125.1). The sequence goes on along the minus strand of JAUJLZ010000101.1, from coordinate 5,074 downwards.
CACCTCCCTGCCGGGGCTGTGGGCCTGCGGCGAGGTGGCTTGCACCGGCGTCCACGGCGCCAACCGGCTGGCCTCCAACTCCCTGCTGGAGGGGATGGTCTTCGCCCCCCGCGTGGTGGAGGCCATCGAGGCCGGCAAGGAGGTGGCCAGTCCGACCGGCGCCATGCGGGCGGTGCTCGACGCCGACCTGGGCGACGACGGGGTGGGAGGCCGGAGGTTGCCCGAACCGAAGAGCTGGTTCGACCTGCCACCTCAGCGCCGACCGGCGGCTGACGTGGTGACCGACCTGCAGCGGGTCATGGCCACGGGCGCCGGCGTGGTCCGCGACGCCTCGTCACTGGTCACCGTTGCCGCCTCCCTGCAGCGCTTGAGCCGGAGCGGGGTTGGGCTGGAAGACGACGATCGATGGGGGATGGAGGTGCACAACCTGCTCACCATCGCCTACACGGTGGTGGCCGCCGCCCAGGCCCGCACCGAGAGCCGCGGTTGCCACTGGCGAGCCGACCACCCCCAAGCAGATTCCGACTTCCGGCTGCGACTCGTCCAGCTTCCCTCCGTTCTTTCGGCTGTGAGTGGCACCTCTTGCGCTTCGGAGACGAAGGAACAGCGCCGGTGAGTGTGCATCCGCCCGCCACCGCGGTGCGAGATGCCGTGGCCCGAGCCCTGGGCGAGGATCTGGAGCCGCTGGGGGACCTCACCGCCGCCCTCCTGCCCCCCGAGGCCCATGCCCGAGGGGCGATCGTGAGTCGGGCGCATGGTGTCGTCGCCGGGCACCGATGCGCCGTCGAAGCCTTCGCCCAGGTCGACCCGGCCATCGAGGTGACGTGGCTGCTCGACGACGGCAGCGCCGTCGCCCCCGGTGCCGTGGTCGCCGAGGTCCGGGGCCCACTGATGTCCGTCCTCGCCGCCGAGCGCACCGCCCTCAACTTCCTCGGCCACCTGTCGGGTATCGCCAGCCTCACCCGGGCCTACGTCGACGCCGCCGCCAGTGGCGGCCCGGCCCGCATCTGGGACACCCGCAAGACCACCCCGGGGCTGCGGGCCCTGGAGAAGGCGGCGGTGCGCGCCGGCGGGGGCGCCAACCACCGGGGGAACCTGAGCGAGTGGGTGCTGCTCAAGGACAACCACCTGGCCGGCACGGGCATCGCCGAGGCCGTCGCCGCCGCCCGCCACCGCTGGCCCGCTCGCACGGTCGAGGTCGAGGCCGACCGGCTCGATCAGGTAGGCCAGGCCATCGACGCCGGCGCCGACCTCATCCTGCTCGACAACATGACCCCCGACGAGGTGGCCCGGGCCGTGGGCGAGCGGGGCGACGCCCGCCGCCCCCTGTTGGAGGCGTCGGGCGGGGTCACCCTGGCCACGGTGGCCGCGTACGCCGCTGCTGGGGTCGACCTCATCTCCGTGGGCGCGCTCACCCACTCGGCCCCGGTGCTTGACCTCGGCCTCGACATCGAGGTCGACCCCGCCAGAGATGCCACCACCAAGGATGGAGCTTGATGCTGCTCGCCATCGACGTGGGCAACACCGAGACGGTGGTGGGCCTGTTCGCCGACGGCCCCGACCCCAGCCCCGACCTGGTCGCCCGCTGGCGGCTCTCCACCGACGCCACCCGCACCTCCGACGAGCTGGCCCTGCTGCTGGGTCAACTCCTGGCCCTGGCCGATCTGCGCCTCGCCACCGACATCACCGGCGTGGCCGTCTGCTCGGGTGTGCCCCGGGTCACGGCCGCTCTGCGGGAGATGGGGAGCCGTCACCTCGGCCGGGCTCCCGTGGTCATCGGCCCCGGTACCCGCACCGGGGTACCCATCCGCTACGAGAACCCGAGGGAGGTGGGGGCCGACCGCATCGCCAACGCCGTGGGCGCCCTCGACCGCTTCGCCCCGCCACTCATCGTCGTCGACTTCGGCACGGCCACCACCCTCGACGCCGTCTCCGCCGACGGGGAGTACCTCGGAGGCGCCATCGTCCCCGGCGTGGAGATCGCCCTCGACGCCCTCTACGCCCACGCCGCCCTGCTGCGCCGGGTCGAGCTGGTCGAAGCGCCCCGCCAGGTGATCGGCACCAGCACCGAGTCGGCCATCCAGTCGGGGACGCTCTACGGCACCGCCGCCCTGGTCGACGGGATGGTGGCGCGCATGGAGGTTGACCTGGGCGAGCCCACGGTGGTGGCCACCGGTGGCCTGGCCAGGGTGGTGGCGCCCCTCACCCGCAGGGTGCAGCATCAGGAGCCATGGCTGACGCTGCACGGCCTGCGGGTCGTCTACGAGAGGAACACCAGACGGTGACCGTCCCCTACCGCTTCGAGGTCACCCGCACGGCGGCGTCGCTCAGCGACGAGTTCGGTTCCCTCGAACCCGGCACCGAGACCGCCCAGGTGGTGGCCGTGGCCGGGCGGGTCATGCTGCGCCGGGTGCAGGGCAAGCTGGCCTTCGCCACCCTCCAGGACGGCAGCGGCCGGATCCAGCTCTTCGCCCCTTCCGCATCCACGCCCCGCTTCGACGATTTCGCCGCCCTGTCCATCGGCGACTGGATCGGGGTGACGGGCGAGGTCATGACCACCCGGCGGGGCGAGCTGAGCGTGCGGGTCGACGCCTGGGAGCTCTTGGCCGCCACCCGCCGGTCGTTCCCCGACAAGTGGCACGGCCTGGCCGACATCGACACCCGGTATCGCCAGCGCTACGTCGACCTGTGGGTCTCCGAGGATGCTCGCCAGACAGCCCTGGCCCGCGCCTCAGTGCTCAGCCGAACCCGGCGTTGGCTGGAGGACCGGGCCTTCGTGGAGGTGGAGACCCCGGTGTTCCACCCCATCCCCGGGGGAGCCACGGCCCGCCCCTTCACCACCCACCACCAAGCCCTCGATCTCGACCTCTACCTGCGCATCGCCCCCGAGCTCTACCTCAAGCGCCTGGTGGTTGGGGGCATGGAGCGGGTGTTCGAGCTGGCCCGCGTGTTCCGCAACGAGGGCCTGTCGCCCCGCCACAACCCCGAGTTCACCATGCTCGAGCTCTACCAGGCCTACGCCGACTACACCGACATCATGGTCCTGGTCGAGGAGCTGGTGGCCCACCTGGCCACCGAGGTGTGCGGGACGACCCAGCTCACCTACGACGGCCGCAGCCTCGACCTCACGCCGCCGTGGCGACGGGCCACCATGCTCGAGCTCATCGAGGAGCACGCCGGGGTGCGGGTCGACCTGAGCACTCCCGTGGAGGAGCTGCGCCGGGTGTGCGAGGGCCACGGGGTCAGCGTGGAGTCGGCCTGGGGGCCGGGCAAGCTGGTCCTCGAGCTCTACGAGAAGACCGTCGAGGCCGAGCTGTGGGGCCCGGTGTTCGTGTGCGACTACCCCCAGGAGGTCTCGCCCCTGGCCCGGGACCACCGCAGCGAGCCGGGGATGGTGGAGCGCTTCGAGGCCATCGTGGCCGGCCGGGAGCTGGCCAACGCCTTCTCCGAGCTGGCCGACCCCGACGAGCAGCGCCGGCGCTTCGAGGACCAGGCCGCGCAGCGGGCCGGCGGCGACGCCGAGGCCATGGCCGTCGACGAGGACTACCTGCGAGCCCTGGAGTACGGGCTGGCCCCCACGGGAGGCTTGGGCATCGGCATCGATCGCCTGGTCATGCTGCTCACCGGCACCACCACCATCCGCGATGTGATCCTCTTCCCCACCATGCGTCCCGAGCAGGAAGCCTGAGGTCCCACTTCGTCATGGACATCGTCCATGGACATCTGGAGGGCTAGTCTGGCCGGGTGAGCACCCGTGAGATCTCCGCCAGCGCCTTCAAGCAGCAGTGCCTCGCCCTGCTGGACCATGTGAATGCCACGAAGACCCGCATCGTGGTCACCAAGCGCGGCAAGCCCGTGGCCCAGCTCGTGCCCCTCGACGACGCGCCAAGCTCGACGATGGGGAGCGTGACCCTCGTGGCCGAACAGGACCAGGCGTACTTCTCCACCGGCGATACCTGGCTGGCGGAGGCACCCTCTCGGTGATGCTGCTCGATACCCACGTCGTGCTGTGGTGGCAGGCCGGTGGTGAACGTCTCTCAGCGCGCGCCGCACGGGAGATCGCCCGGGCCGATGTCGTCCTGGTGAGTCCGGTCTCGTGCTGGGAGATCGCCACACTGCTTCGCAAGGGGCGCATCCGCCTCGACCGTGGGTTGCACGCGTGGGTTCGTGACCTGTTCGGCGGCGAGCAGGTTCGGGTCGCGCAACTCTCGCCCGAGGCCGGCGCGACCGCTGGCGAGCTGGACGAGGGGTTCCCCGGCGACCCCGCCGATCGCCTCCTGTGGGCCACCGCGAGCGACCTGTTGGTCCCGCTGGTGACCAAGGACCAGGCGATCCGAGCGTTCGCCGCCCAGGCCGGCGATGTCCGTGTGGTGTGGTGAGGCTCTGGCGGCCGGTGCAAGCGGGCTCAGCCGGCCGACCTGAACCTCAGGGCGAGACGGGCACGGTCTCCAGCAGGGCGTTGGCCGTGCGCACCAGGTCGTTCACCCCGGGGTGGTCGAGGTCGGCCACGCTGGCCACGGCTTGGTCGCAGTAGCGGGCGGCGACGACGAGGGCGCCTTCGATGGCGTCGTCGGTCCGGACCAGAGTCCGGGCCCGCTCCACCTCGAGCGGGCCCAGGGGACGGCCGAGCAGGTCGGCCAACTCGCCTCCCTGGTCGGACTCGTGCAGGGCCCGGATCACCGGCAGGGTGTAGACCCCTTCGGCCAGGTCGTTGCCGGCGGGCTTGCCCAGCTGCTCGTCGGTGGCCACCACGTCGAGCACGTCGTCGATGATCTGGAAGGCCATGCCGAAGCGCTGGCCGAAGGTGGTGAGGGCCTCGACCTGGGGGCGGGGGAGCCCGGCCACCAGGGCGCCGATGCGACAGGACGAGGCCGCCAACGACGCCGTCTTGCCGTCGATGGCGGCCAGGTACTGCTCCTCGGTGCGGGTGGCGACGAAGGTGGTCTGCAGCTCGCGGACCTGGCCGGCGCACATGTCGCCGATGGTGGCGGCCAGCAGGGCGGCCACCTCGGTGCCGAGGGAGGCGGCGATCTCCGAGGCCTTGGCCAGCAGGAAGTCGCCGGCGAGGATGGCC
>JAUJLZ010000100.1 GCA_030447125.1 Acidimicrobiales bacterium | reverse complement strand
CCGGGACGACCACTCAGCAGTGCCTAAGCGCATCGGGTCGGCCCGATGCGACATCGAACGGCGAAGTTCAAGCGAAGATGCGCTTAGGCCAAACATGGCCAAGCTCATCGCCCTGCTCGCCGCCCTCCCCCTCATCCTGGTGCTGGCCATCGCCGCACTGGCCTCGGGACCCCAGCACGCTCCCCCACCCTCGGCCTCGGTCGCCGCTGGCGAGGAGATCCCCGCCGAGCTGCTTGGCGTGTACCAGGACGCAGCGCAGCGCTACTGCTCAGGCCTGCCCTGGACGGTGCTCGCCGGCATCGGCTGGATGGAGTCCCGCCACGGCGGGGGCCGGGCCGACCCGGCCACCGGCGACGTGGACCCGCCCATCATGGGGGTGCCCATCGACGGCTCCCCCGGCCTGGCCGCCATCGCCGATCCCACCCAGCCCGACGGCTGGGCCCGGGCGCTCGGTCCCATGCAGTTCCTGTCGACCACGTGGGCGCGCTGGGCCACGCTGGCCCCCGGACGGCCGGCTGGCTCGCTGCCTTCGGTGCACAACGCCTGGGACGCCATCCACAGCGCTGCCCGCCTGCTGTGCGCCGGCCAGTCCCATCTCACCGACGTGGCCGAGGCGGTGTTCGCCTACAACCACAGCGCCGACTACGTCGAGGCGGTGCTGGCCAAGGCCGACGCCTACGCCAAGGCCGGCCCCACCTCTGCGACCGGGCCTGCTTCTGGGACTGGCACGACTCCGGCGACCGGTGACGTCTCCGGAGAAGCGGTGGTGGCCGCAGCCATGCGCACCCTCGGTGTCCCCTACCGCTGGGGCGGCTCGGACCCGGCCAGCGGCCTGGACTGTTCGGGCCTGGTCCAGTGGGCCTATCGCCAGGCCGGCGTGGAGGTTCCCCGCACCACCGCCGACCAGATCCATGCCGGCGTGTCCGTGGAGGTGGCCGACCTCCGACCCGGGGATCTCATCTTCACCCGGGGAGGACGGGCAGGGGCGGTGCGCGACGGGGGACATGTGGCCATCTACGCCGGGGGCGGCATGGAGATCGCCGCCCCCTACACCGGCCAGGTGGTCACGCAACGCCCCATCCGCCCCGAGCGCATCCAAGAGGTTCGCCGCATCATCGGAGGCTGAGCCACGGTCTCTCGCTGCCAGCCTGACCCGCCTACCCCGGCGGTGCCGCCTGCCAGTACGGGACACCACCTTGGCCGGGTCTGGGGGAGGAACCGTTGGGCTCACCCGCCGGGTCGAGGTGCACCTTGCGGGCACAACGACAGGAGCGCGCACAGGAAGCCCGGCCGGGCTTCCTGACCAAGTGTGTCGTCGCACCTCCCCGGGCCCTCAAGGCTCCCCCTTCGGGCGGCCTGCGGCCGGCCTTGACCGCCCTGCCTGCTCCCCGGCGCCGACCTCAACCGATGAACAAAGAACTCGGCCGTCCGTCAGATCCCCGGGGCCTGCTCTGAGCGTGCTGGGGTCAGCGCCGAGCCAGGGGGCGCTGGCCGAGGCGGTGGTAGAGCTCGACGGTGTCGGGGTGCAAGGCCGACAGGGGATCCTCGCCATCGAGGTGGGAGGCCAGCTCGTCCATGATCGACTCCACTGCGCTGGTGCTACCCGCAGCATGGGCCACGAGCATTCGATCGCGGAACAGCGCCTCGTCGCCGGGTGCGGCCCGCAGACCCTGACGGGCGGCCCACTCAGCCCGCTCCAGGTCGCCGGCGCGCAGGCCTTCTTCGGCCAGTCGATGGGCGACGGCGACCACTCGGCGCTCAGCAGCGGCAACGAGTCCCTCCCGGTGCGCCCACTCATAGCCGTCGGCCTCATCGAAGGGCCGGCCGGTGACCAGCTCCAGGGCGCCGACGAGCAGGTCAAGGAAGTCGCCGCCGGGAACGAGGTCGACCTGGTCGGCCAGGGCCTCGAAGCGGGCCAGATCGCAGCCGACCAGCGGGGCCAGGCGGTAGCGGCGATCGACGGCGTGGGGTAGCAGGGCTGATCCGTCAGCGTCGGAGCCGAGCTGGCGACGAGCCAGGGACACCAGGTTGTTGAAGGTTCCCCGGGCGGGCATCCGGTCGGGCCACAAGGCCGTCTGCAGCCCGTCGTCGCCAACGCCACGGGGATGCAGGGCCAGGTAGACGACGAGCTCCAGGGCCTTGCCGCCCATGGGGTCGACCAACCCCTCGACCGCCACCGGACCCAGCACGCGCACCAGGGGCATCGCCTCCGCTCCGGCGTCGTTGCAGCCAGGCCGACAGGGGACGGGAGTGGCGGGAGGTTGTTGTTCTGTGGGGACAGGCGAAAGCACCTCTCGTTCCCTTGCGAGCGGGCTGAGCGAAAGAGCGACGCGCTCGAGAACCACTTGGCCGACCTCGGCTCGAACCGGCCAGCCACGACCTCCGACGTCGCCGAGCACCACCGCCGCATCCAGCCCATGGGGCTGTTCAAGGCTGTCGACGAGGCGGCCCTGCTCCTCGCCGCTAAGCGGGATGAAACAGACCAGGACCCTTGGCGGGACGTCCTCGCCGGAGCCCGACAGGCCGGCCAGCCCCTCGGCACAGGTCTCGACGCGACGGAGCGAAGGGCCGGCGACTCCAGGCTCGGCCCCGACCACAACCAGGTCAATCTTTCCTCCTCGGGCCCGCTGGGCGAGTTGGTCAGCGATCTGCGCGACCAAAGACCCGGCCTCGGGTCCGGCGATGGCCACCAGTGCCAGGGCACCGAGGTTGAGATGGCAGCGGCCGGCGTCGGTCTCGCCCACTGCCACCAGGAGCGGCCACCCGGCCTCCTCGCCCAGCGGGGAGGCAAGGCTCGGGTCCTCGAGGCTCCACACCTTGCCCTCGGCCATGGCCACGAATCCAGCGGGAGGACCCAGGTCGGGCTCGGCCAGGAGGGCCTCGAACACCTCGTCGCCGCTGAGCACGGCCTCGACGCTGCCCGGGGTGTGAGGAGCGCTGGCCAGGTGGGCCAAGCCCAGGTCCATGAGCGATGCTCCCGCGGTTGGCGAAGGGACCGGCGAGAAGCTCAGTTCCTTCGAGCCTGGGGAATGGCGAGGAGATGGCCGGAGGACCCAGGCCAGGGCGAGGCCAGCCAGGGCGATGATGGCGGCGCCGGGCCCGAGGCCTACCAGCGTCTCCGGGATCACCGGAGATCGAAGGACTGCACCGCCGCCTCCAGGTCGTCGCTCAGCTCGGCCCGGGTGGCGGGATCGGCGGGCAGCTCGGCCACGATGCTGTAAAGGTTCTCACCCGCATCCAGCACCCACATGATCGCCGGCCGTGGGTTGTCCGGCATGGTCACCGACAGCTGCATCGCGGGGCGCTCACCCACTTCCACGAGCTCGGGCTGGCTCACCGTCGCTCCCTGGTTGACCATGCCGGTGCGCATGAACTGGGTGAAGTTCTCGAGCTGGTTGCCCACCGCCGCGCCCATGGGGAGGACATCGAGGGCCAGCGGGTCGGGTCCATCGTGGGAGAGATAGCTGAGGCCGCCGGTTACCTGTTCTTCCTCGACCAGCCAGGTCGCGGGTACTTGGATCCGAAAGGGCAGGTCCCCGACGCTCGGAGAAGCCTCGTCGTCGAGAAGCCCGGCACCGACATCGGGGAGACCGAAGCCATCGTCCTGGCTCTGCGGGTCCGACGGCGAACCCTCTCCGCCGAGAGTGTCCTCGAGCGGGCTCGGCTCGATCACAAGGCCCTCGCCGTCGGTGCCGGGTGAGCCGGCCTCCCACTCACCAGGAGGCACGTTCTGGTCTCCGCTGTCGACGAAGGGCACCAGCGGCGCGGATGTCTCGTCTCTGTCGTCCTGGCTCGTCGAGTTGCGGCCCATCAGCACGATGGCGGCCAGGACGACGAATGCGATGAGGCCAGCCATCGCCCACAACGGTGCCCGGTGGCTGGCTCGCCCGTCGGATGGGTCATGCATGAGGTTGCTGGTGTTTTCCATGCTCTGACCCTGCGCCACCACGCCGGCCGTGCCTATCCGGTCTCACCCCCAAGCTGAGCTTGGGGGTTCCCCAAGGCATGCTCGCGCCGGCCCGGTGGGCGGAGCAGTGAGGCGACGAATTCGGGTGCGGGAGCAACCGATCGGTCAGGCGAGGAGCGACTTCGTAGGCCTGCGGGGCTACGAGTCAGGCGATCAGGCCTGGTCGTGGCGCCAGTGTCGGAATGGCGGAACGGCGAGCGAGAGTGGCCACTGCCACAGGTGCTGGGATTGTGGCGGTAGCGAGCGACTGGCGTTGGGGAACCGGCGGGCTGAACCGTTGCGTACCTGAACAGCGTGGGGAGAAGCGTCCCCCCGGGGGCCGGTCAGAAGCGACAAGACAACAACGACCGGCCGCCAAAGCGGCCGGTCGTTGCGTGCGGGGGGAAGGCCGTGCGTCGGCTCAGGCAGAGCCCAGAGCGAGTGAGGCGATCGCGTCCCGGGCGTCAGCCCAGTCCCTGGCATCGCCGGTGTCGGAACGGCTGGCGTTGAGAACGTAGAGACTTCCCTCGGCACCCGTCACCCACCACGTCTCGACCTCCCGGCCACTCCCGTCGTCAACGGAATACCTGGCGTGCAGGCGAAAGGCTTGGCGACCGGCCAGGGTCGTCTCTTCGAATTCCTGCTCCTCGAACTCAACCAGCCCTGCGGCCAGGGCGGCCCGCCCGGTATCAGCCACGTCTCGGACCGTTTGGCCGCCGAGGTCCTGCCAGGTGACCAACAACTCCACGGGCAGCCCGTCGCCCCGGTCAGGAGCGGCCAGCAGGGCCACGTCGGCTCCAGGCTCTTGGAAGGTCGACCACTCGTCGGGAATCGACAGGCTCAACGCCTCTGCCGGCCCGTTCAGGGTCACGAACGTGGATGGTTCCTCTCCTCCGGCTGGCAGCTCGGGGGGCATGGCCGTCGGCGGGGCGATCGACATCTGGTCTGCCAGTTCTTCGAGCGGGTCAGCCAGATCATCGATGTCGAGGGGACTCTGTTCATTCGGGCCGGGGGCGCCGGTGGGAGGGGTACGGCCCTGGGGCCCCGGGGCTGGCGGCGTCGAGTAAGGCGGAGCGGCACTGCCGGACACCGGAGATGTGCTCGCCGCTGTCGCGGGAACCTCAGTGCGCTCGTTGACCAGCAGTGTCGCGGCTGCGAACACCAAGGCCATGAGTGCGCTGCAGGCTGCCGCCCGAAGCAGGAACGACCGATGGAAAGGACTGGGCTCGTTTTCGTTCATGGGAGCACCCTGACCGCTCGCTTGTCAGTGGGCTATCCGGGCCGTCCCCCAGATCGCACCCGGGGGACGCCCATCTCATTGCCGGACCCAGAGGTCGAGCACCTCCACCGCGACGGCCGGCGGAGTCGGCAAGACCCATGAGGCACTGAGGCATCCCGGGTCGTCGCCCCCGATGCTCATCCTGCCGACGCTAAGCAGGACCCTCACGGGCAGATCAGACGGGCCCGAGGAAGAGACAGAAGGGGTGCCCGGCCGGGTCGAGCATCACCCGCACCTGCTCCTGGGGCTGGTGCTCGGCGAGCACAGCACCGCACTCGATGGCCCACGACACTGCTTCGCCGAGATCGTCGACGGCGATGTCGAGGTGAACGGTCATCTGCTGCTTGCCCGCCTCGTTGGGCCATACCGGCGCCACGAACTCCGGGTCGTGGGCAAAGGACAGCCCCGCGGGAAGCATCGCCCCCGACGGATGGCGCAGCCTCACCCAGCCCGGTTGGTCGTCCGCCGCTACCCACCCGAGGAGCCGCTGGTAGAACGCCGCCAGCGCGTTGGCATCGGCGGCACTGAGAACGGTGGCTGACACCCGCATCGGCGGTCCCGACGACGCGAGTCGAGGCTCGTTGGCGATCTCGGTGTCTGAATCGGTTGCACGTCGGGCCGGGTCATCCTCAGGGTCAGCCTCGTCTCCCCTAGACGAGTCAGGGTGCAGGTGGCTCAGCGAGCCGGGCTCGATGCGTATCTGGTGCAGGTACGCCTCAAGGTCGGGGCGCTTCAAGCGAATGACCCGACCCATCTGGTAGGCGGGAATGAGCGCCTGGTCGATCAAGCGGTACAAGGTCCTCGGCGTCACCCCGAGATACGACGAGGCAGCCACCGTTCCCAACCAGTCTGGTCCTTCCATGTCTTCTGATGCTACTCCATAGCCTTCTTCGTGGACCTCGATGGAGGCTGGCTCGAAGAGTCAAGGGCCACTCGCCGTCGGCGCCACGGCGAGAAGGTCCCCACTGGGCGAACGCTGATGCCAACGGCGTGGAGGGTGTCAAGCACCTGCTCCGCGGGTTGGCCGGTCAGAAGCTCGATGTGGTCAGACGAGAGTCCGACGTCGACGTAGAGCTCCCTCAGCAACGGCTCGCCCAGCGCCACCGGCTCGGGGAACCGCTCCCAGATGGGACCGGTGCTGCGGCGCTCGGGAACGCCGTGGCGGGCAAGCACCTCCCCGACCTCAGGGTCGTCGTAGAGGTCATCCAGCACGCACATGGCGTCGCTGAGATCACGACGTGATCCCCCGAGGCGAACGGCTACCCCGCCTTCGTGAAGGCAGCGCAGTACCTGGTCGCTGGTCGTGCCCAGGCGTTGTGCGATCTCGCCCGCCGAGCGAGCCTCGTCCCAGTACCAGGTCCGCACCGCATCGACCGGCAGTTGGTGGCGCTGCTGGCGGCTGGTGCGTGGAGCGATGGTGACGCCGGCGTCGACCAGCCAGGCCCGTAACTGTGCGCGGTTCACCTGGTAGCGCGTGGCCAGCTGGGCCAGGGTGCACCCGTCGTCGACGTAGAGCCGGGCCAACTCCTCCTGGGGTGGTGGCGATGGTGCTGGTCGAGGGAGTCGCGGGCGACGAATCCCTTCCGCCCTGAGCCTGAGGCGCACCTGGTGGGCTGACGCGCCGT